>JAFADT010000829.1 GCA_023424585.1 Pseudomonadota bacterium | reverse complement strand
GCGCTGACGAAGGACATGGGGCTCAGGCCGAGGATGCGCGTGGACGCATCCGCGATGACGGGCGGAGGCTCGGGCGCCACGGGGGCGTACGGCATCCACGGCTGCTGCGCGTAGGCCGCGGCCGGGGAACCCGGCGTGGCCCAGGCGGGCGGCGGCGCGGCGTCCCAGGACGTCACGGCGCCACAGGAGGTCTCCGCCGGGGCTTCGGGCGGGGCCTCGTCCGCGCGCAGCCACTCCGGGATGACGATGTTCGCGGCCTCGGCGGACAGCGTGAGCGCGGGCTCCACGTTGTCGTTGGAGGACGGTGGCAGCGACTGGAGCCAGGACTCCTCGGTGGAGGCCAGGTCGAGCAGCGTGCGCAGCGGGCCGGTCGCGAAGGACTCCGGCACGAGGTCCTCTTCGTCCGGGGTCTCGAAGGCGAGCGCGCGATCCAGGCACGCATCCAGCTCCGCTTCGAAGGACTCGGGGTCGCGGGAGAAGTCCGAACCGCACACCTGCGCCCGCGAAGACACATCCCCTGTCAGTAGCTCGCTCACGCCGCCTCCCGCCGCCCGTACCGCGCCAGACCGCCGACCACCGCTCACTGCCAGGGGGCCGATGTTAGGGACGCTCCCCGTTCGCGCCACCGCGAGCGTCCTGCCGTGAACGCTCCAGCGGTCATTTGCCCGCGACCGAGGCCCGAAACGTAAGGTCTCGCACTCCACCCTGTACGCCGGTGTGCCGACAGGGTCCGGCTTTCCACTGCCAACCTGCCATGTCAGGAGGGGGAGGTAGACCCTCGGGGCCCACCGGCACCGCATGAGCGCCAGGCCCACCGCCACCGATGCGGTCGAGCTCCTCCAGGCCGCCGCGAAGCAGCTCTCCGCGGTGGATCCGGTCCATCAGCGCCGCATCGCGAAGTGGAGCGACGCACTCGCCACGGAGCCCCGGCCCATGGGCGCGGAGAAGCTCAAGGGCAGCGACTGCCCGCGGATCCGCGTTGGTGACTACCGCGTCATCGACCTGTTCGAGGACGGCCGCCTCGTGGCGTTGCCCGTCGAGCTGGGCCACCGGCGGGAGCTCTGCCGCGAGAAACGTACGTTCTGGACATCTCATACGGGACGCCCCGACACGGCGCGCCCCGCCCGTCCGAATGGCCCCTGGCCTCTTCAGTACCGCGGGGTGCCCGCCTTGGGCGTCATCAGGTTGCCCGGCGGGGCCTGGACCCCGTTCACGCGCAGGCCCGGGTGCATGAAGGAGGGCGCGCCCTGGAGGAGGGCCGCCGGGAAGTTGAGCGTGGGCTTGGACTCGTCATCCAGCGCCTTCACCTGCTCCGGCGTGAGCTTCACGTCCAGCGCGCCCAGGTTGTTGTCCAGCTGCTCCAGCGTGCGCGCGCCCACGATGGTGGAGGCCACGCCCGGCCGGCCCCGCACCCAGGCCAGCGCCACGCGCGCGACCGTGGTGTCGTGCTCCTTCGCCACGCGCTGGAGCACGTCGATGAGCCTGTAGGTCTTCTCGTTGAGCGACGCCTCCACCCACGCGCCCCGGGCCACCTTCTGCTTGCCCGCGTTCTCCCGCGTGTACTTGCCGCTCAGCAGCCCGCTGCGCAGCGGCGACCACGGCGTCACCCCCATCCCCAGCTCCCGCGCCATCGGGATGAGCTCGCCCTCCACCGTGCGCTCCAGCAGCGAGTACTCGATCTGCAACGCCACCAGCGGCGCCCAGCCCCGGAAGAAGGCCGTGACCTGCGCCTGCGACACCTTCCAGGCGGGGGTGTCGGAGAAGCCCACGTAGCGGACCTTGCCCGCGCGCACCAGGTCGTCCAGCGCCCGCATCGTCTCCTCGATGGGCGTGTTCGCGTCCCAGACGTGCATCCAGTACAGGTCGATGTAGTCCGTCTGGAGCCGGCGCAGCGACTCATCGCACGCCGCCATCACCGACTTGCGGCCCGTGCCACCGCCGTTCGGGTCCTTCTCGAACATGTTGGTGAAGAACTTGGTCGCGATGACCACCCGGTCCCGCTTCGCCGGGTGCCGCCCGAGGTGGTCCCCGATGATCTTCTCCGAGTGCCCGAACGTGTAGTTGTTCGCCGTGTCGATGAAGTTGCCGCCCCGCTCCAGGAAGCGGTCCATGATGGCGTTGGACGTCTCCACGCTGCTGCCCCAGCCCAGGTCCTCGCCGAACGTCATGGCGCCCAGACAGAGGGGGCTGACGCGCAGGCCAGAACGGCCCAGGGTGACGTAGTGGTCGAGCGACATGGACTGGACTCCCGCGGAAGGGATGGCACGACCGGAGACGCGCGCGGAGCCAATCCCAGACGCCTCCACCGCGCCAACCACCGTGGCGCCCGGACGTCCAACGTCAGACAGGCACGGGCGCGCATCCGCCCACCGGAGGACATCCGCGTGGCCCGGCGCTCCGGCCCGGCGCGTCAGACGCGCCCCACCGCGGCGCTCGCGCCGACGGCCGCCGCCCCTGGGAGCCGGGTCCATGTCCGGCGCCTGGATTCCCCGGCCTGCCCTCCTGGGATAGAGGGTGTCCCATGCGAATCCTCTTCCCTGCCCTCCTGGGCATGACGCTGGCCGCGGTGGGTTGCTCGTCGTCCCCCGAAGTGACCGATCCCCCGGACTCCCCCACCGTCGAGCGCGGCCCCAAGACCCTCGCCGTGGACGGCGACCCCAACGGCATCTGGTGGGACGCGGAGAGCGCGACCCTCTACATGGCCGACGACCAGAACAACCGCGTGCTGCGCTACCGCGACGGCGAGGGCATCTCGAAGGTGGCGGACCTGCCCACGGCGCCCGCGAACGGCCCGGGCCTGGGCGGGCTCGTGCGGCTGTCGGACGGCACGCTGGTGGTGGTGCGCTTCGGCGGCGGCACCGCGGGTGACGTCGTCTACGTCAAGCCGGATGGCACGTCCGCCGTCATCCCCAACCTGCCCGCGGTGCGCCGCCGCATCGGCATCACCGTCACCGAGGACGGGCAGCTCTACGACGGATACTTCGTGCGCAACAACAACGTGAACGTGGGCAGCGTGGCCCGCCTCACGCTGGAGGGCACCGAGGAGGAGGTGGTGGGCGCGCTCCAGAAGCCCGTGGGCGTGCTCGCGGTGAAGGACACGCTGTTCATCAGCGACCAGCTCGCGGGCAAGGTGTACCGCTCGCCGCTGTCCGCGCCGTCGCAGCTGGTGGCCTTCGCCACGCTGAACAGCCCGGACCTGCTGGCCGTGGGCCCCAGCGACACGCTGCTCACCGGCAGCCGCGACGGCACCGTGCTGAGCATCCGCCAGACGGGCGAGGTCAGCGTGCTGGCCGGCGGCTTCCAGGAGCCGCACGGCCTGGCCTACGACGCGAAGAACAAGCGCCTCTTCATCGCCGACCATGACGGCACCCCGGAAGACGGCACGAACCACACCCTGCGCATCATCCCGCTCGAATGAAGTCCGCCCCCCTCCTCACACTGGCCCTGCTCGCCTCGGGAACCGCCCTGGCGCAGGAGGACTCCCCGCGCTTCACCCCCACCTTCGTGGGGGAGGTGGACTACCGCGTCCACGCGGACGACATCGAAGGCCACAACGGCTTCAACCTGGCGCGCCTGCGCCTGGGAGGCCGGGGCCAACCCGTGCCCTGGCTGGTGGCCGTGGGCACGGCGGAGTGGGCGCAGGAGAAGCCCGCGCTGCTGGACGCGTACGTGGACTTCCTCGTCATCGACGGGCTGCGCTTCTCCGTGGGCTACGCGAAGACGCCGCTGTTCCCCGCCGCGAGAGACCAGAGCATCGAGACGCTGCCCATCCCGGAGCTGCCGCTGGTGACCACGGCGTTCTGGCCCCGCCGCGACCTGGGCGCGGAGGTGCAGTGGACGCCCGCGTCGCTTCCGCTGGAGGGCTGGCTGCGGCTGGGCAATGGCTCCGGCAGCCCGCTGGGCAACGACAACGCCCAGCCCTCCGTGGACGTGCGCCTGGACGTGCGCCACTCCGGAGTCCGCGTGGGCGCGGGCGCGCACGTGGAGGACGCCTTCGACCGGCCCGGCATCGGCGGGCGGGGGGAACAGAACTTCCTCTTCTACCGGCCGCCTCCGGTGTCCGGCTACCGCACCGTGACAGAGGCGCACGGGCGGGTGGACGCGGGGCCGGTGCGCGTGGACGTGCAGGCCGCCGCCGCGTGGGAGCACCGCTCGCGCGACACGGATGGCAACCCGGCCACGCCGCGCGAGTCCCTGCCCACGATGAGCAGCCAGGGCCTGGGCGTGGAGGCGTCCTGGGTCATCCGGGGCAAGCCGCGCGAAGGGGCGCGGTGGCCCGAGGCGCTCGCGGGCGTGGGCTCGGAGGGCATCCCCTCCGGCTCACTGGAGGTGGCCGCGCGCGTGGAGCGGCTGTGGCTGGGCCGGGGCGCGCCGGACGTGGAGCCCGGAGGCGCCACGGGCGGCGCGCTGGCGTTCCACTGGTG
>JAFADT010000814.1 GCA_023424585.1 Pseudomonadota bacterium | reverse complement strand
GCCCGGGCGGGCCTCCAGGTGGCGTTCGCGGGCACGCCGGCCTACCCCGACCGGCTGGTGGGCGTGGAGGACGCGCCTCCGCTGCTGTTCTACCTGGGCGTTCCGGGGCCTCCCCGGCGGCGCCTGGCCATGGTGGGCAGCCGCCACCCGGATCAGGGCTTCCTTCCGTTCGCGCGCACCTTCGCCCGGAGGGTGGCCGAGGCCGGGGTGGGGGTGGTGTCGGGCGCGGCGGAGGGCGTGGACCGGGCCTGCCACTGGGGCGCCCTGGACGTGGGCGCGGAGACGTGGGCCTTCCTGGGCTCCGCGCTGGACGCGCTGGACCCCGCCCAGGCCCGGCTGCTACCCCACTTCCTTGAGCGGGGAGGGGTCTACTTCAGCGAGCTGCCGCCCGGGGTGCGGGCGAGCACGACCACCTTCCCCCGGCGCAACCGGCTCATCGCTGGCGCGTCGGATGCGGTGTTGGTGATGCGGGCGGGGGTGGACTCCGGGGCCCTCTACACGGCGGAGGCGGCCCAGGCGCAGGGCCGGCCGGTGTTCGCCCTGCCGGGGGACGTCTGGCAGCCGGGCGCGGCGGGCTGCAACGCCCTGCTGGCGGACGGGCGGGCCCGCGCCTGCACGTCCCCGGAAGCAATCTGCGCGCTGGTGGGCGTTGACCCGGTCCGTGCGGTCCCCGCGGGGCGGGACGCGGGGTGGTGGGAGGCGCTGTCGGCGGAAGCGCGCGGGGCCTACGGGCTGTTGGAGCGGGTCCCCCGCTCCTTCGACGAGGTGCTCGCTGGAAGCCCGCTGTCACCCGCGGCGCTCACGAGCGCCCTGGTGGAACTGGAATTGTCGGGGCTGGTGGTCCAGCACCCGGGTAAACGGTACGAGAAGGTTTAAAGGCAGTTCGAGGTAGGAGAGCCATGGCCACGCGGAAGAAGACACAGGCGGCGCAGACGGAGTCGGCGGTGGAGGAGACGCCCAAGAAGGCGGCCTCCAAGAAGCCGGCGGCCAAGAAGTCCGCCAAGAAGAAGACGGCCGCGAAGAAGACGACCGCCAAGAAGAAGACGGCGGCGCGCCGCCGTGGCGCGGACGGCGACGACCTGCCCACCGTGGACGCGGACGCGGAAGCCGAGGCGGAGGTGCCTGAGCGCCGTGGCAAGGGCCCGCACTACCTGGTGGTGGTGGAGTCTCCCGCCAAGGCGAAGACCATCAAGAAGTACCTGGGCTCCGGCTACACGGTGAAGGCGTCCGTGGGGCACGTGAAGGACCTGCCCAAGAGCAAGATGGGCGTCGACGTCGAGGACGACTTCAAGCCCGAGTACACGGTCATCAAGGGCAAGGAGAAGGTCCTCAACGAGCTGAAGAAGATGGCCAAGACGGTGGACCGCGTCTTCCTGGCGACGGACCCCGACCGCGAGGGCGAGGCCATCGCCTGGCACATCAAGGAGGAGCTGGGCCACCCGGACTCCCTGCGGGTGACCTTCAACGAGATCACCAAGCGCGCCGTCCAGGACGCCATCGCGCAGCCGCGCCAGCTCAACCAGGACAACTACGACTCGCAGCAGACCCGCCGCATCCTCGACCGGCTCGTCGGCTATCAAATCTCGCCGCTGCTCTGGAAGAAGATCCGCCGGGGCCTGTCCGCGGGCCGCGTGCAGTCCGTGGCGGTGCGCCTGATCGTCGAGCGCGAGGCGGAGATCAAGGCCTTCCAGCCCGAGGAGTACTGGACGCTGGACGCGCTGGTGCAGGGCCCGCAGGGGCCGCCGCCCTTCAAGGCGAAGCTGTCCCGCGTGGACGGCAAGAAGGTGGAGCTGAAGGACCGCGCCACCACGGACGCGCTCGTCGCGGAGCTGAAGGACGCCCCCTTCACCGTGGCGAAGGTGGACCGCAAGGAGCGCCGCCGCAACGCGCCCGCGCCCTTCATCACCTCCAAGCTCCAGCAGGAGGCGGCGAACCGGCTGCACTTCACCGCCAAGAAGACGATGACGCTGGCGCAGAAGCTGTACGAAGGCGTGCCGCTGGGCGAGGAGGGCCAGACGGCGCTCATCACGTACATGCGCACGGACTCCACGCGCCTGTCCGACGACGCCGTGACGCAGGTGCGCGACTTCATCGGCAAGAAGTTCGGCGCGGACTACCTGCCGCCGGAGCCCATGGTCTACAAGAGCCGCAAGGGCGCCCAGGACGCGCACGAGGCCATCCGGCCCACGTCCCTGGAGTACCCGCCCGAGCGCGTGCGGCCCTTCTTCGAGGCCATGGACGAGCTGGACATGTTCCGGCTCTACGAGCTCATCTGGAACCGCTTCGTCGCGTGCCAGATGAAGGCCGCCGTCTATGATCAGACCAGCGCGGACATCACCGCGGGCCGCGCCACCTTCCGCGCGTCCGGCAGCACGCTGAAGTTCCCCGGCTACCTGGGCGTCTACGGCTCCGGCCTCACGCCGGAAGAAGAGGCCGCGGCGGAGAAGGCCAAGGCCGCCGGTGAAGAGGGCGCCGAGGACGCGGTGGGCGAGCTGCCGCCGCTCAACGAGGGCGAGCGGCTCACGCTGGAAAAGCTGCTCAACGAGCAGCACTTCACCCAGCCGCCCCCGCGCTTCAGCGAGGCGACGCTGGTGAAGGAGCTGGAGGAGCGCGGCATCGGGCGCCCGTCCACCTACGCGGCCATCCTCTCCAACATCCAGGACAAGAAGTACGTGGAGAAGCTGGAGGGCCGCTTCCGCCCCACGGACCTGGGCCAGATGACCAACGAGATGCTGGTCAAGCACTTCCCCCACGAGATGGACGTGACGTTCACGGCCAGCATGGAGGAGAAGCTGGACCAGATCTCGGACGGCGGCGCGTCCTGGAAGGCGGTGCTGCACGACTTCTACGGCCCCTTCAAGGAGACCCTGGAGAAGGCCGAAGCGGAGATGCGCGACGTCAAGCGCGAGGAGATCAAGACCGACATCGCCTGCGAGAAGTGCGGCAACCCGTTCGTCATCAAGTTCGGGAAGATGGGCCACTTCCTCGCCTGCTCGAACTACCCCGACTGCAAGAACACCAAGGACTTCAAGCGGGACGCCGAGGGCAAGATCGTCATCGTGGAGGAGGAGACCACGGACGAGACGTGCGAGAAGTGCGGCAAGCCCATGGTGATCAAGCGCGGCCGGTTCGGGCGCTTCATGGCGTGCTCGGGCTACCCGGACTGCAAGACGTCCAAGCCCATCTCCATCGGCGTCAACTGCCCGGAGTGCAAGGTGGGCTACCTCACCGAGCGCCGCAGCGGCCGCGGGAAGATCTTCTTCGGCTGCAACCGGTATCCGGAGTGCAAGTTCGCCGCGTGGGACCGGCCGCTCGCGGAGGCCTGCCCGCAGTGCGCGTCGCCCTACCTCCTGCAGAAGTTCTCCAAGCGGGACGGCGCCTACATCGCCTGCCCCAACAAGGCGTGCGACTACCGCCGCGAGGTGGTGGAGCCCGCCGTTCCGGGGGCTTCCGCGGAGGCCGCGCCCGCTCCCACGCCCACCGTGGGAGCCTGAGCGGAAAGCCCAGTCATTCCAGGGGGGTACGTCCTACCCCCTGGCTTGACACCCTCGCGGGCGAAGTCCTAGAAGTCCGGATTGTTCCCGGCCCACCAGCATGCCTCCCGTCCGTCTCGCGGCGGGGGTGCGCGCGGGGGCGGCGAAAGGACGCGATCCGAGATGATTCCCTCTGTCAGTGAGTTACTGCGCGTGGTGGTGGCCGAGGCCGCCCCCGCGGCGGCGGGCCATGCTTCTTCGGGAGGCCTGGGGGACTTCATCGTCGGCGCGTTCAAGGCCGGCGGCCCGTTCATGTACGTGAACCTGTTCTGGCTGGCCGCCTCGCTGACCGTCATCGGCGAGCGCGCGGTGACGCTGCTCTTCCGCTACCGCCTCAACGCGGCGGCGTTCATCGAGCAGGTCCACAAGATGGTGCGGAGCGGCAACCTGGACCGCGCGGTGAAGTTCTGCGGGATGGCGCCGCGCTCGCCGCTGGCCCGCGTCATCCGCGCGGGGCTCATCAACGCGAACCGCGGTGAGCTGGAGGTGGCCAAGGCGGTGGAGGAGGCGCTGGCGGAGTACACGCCGCACGTCTCGCGCCGGGTGCAGTGGCTGTGGTCGCTCGCGAACATCGCGACGCTGGTGGGCCTCGTGGGCACCATCGTGGGCCTCATCGGCACCTTCCGCGCGCTGGGCAACGTGCCGGCGGAGCAGAAGCAGGCGCTGCTCTCCAACGGCATCTCGGAGGCCATGTACAACACGGGCTTCGGCCTCTCCATCGCGGTGCTCTGCATCGTGTCCCACCTGTTCTTCAGCAACTACGCCAAGAACATGGTGGAGCTGGTGGAGCTCAACGCCCTGAAGCTGGAGAACCTGCTGTCGCGCCGGGGCTCGCTGGAAGTCGTCCCCGCGGACTCGGACGTCCGCGCCGCGTCGTAGGCCGCGCGGTCGAAGGGCACCGGACACGCCATGGCGTTCCACTACTCGCGACGCAAGCTGAAGCCGAGGGAAGAGGAGGAGGCGGGCGAGCTGAACATCGTCCCGTACCTCGACATCCTCATGAACCTCATCATCTTCATGCTGCTGTCGATCACCGGCCTCACCGCCTTCGGCGCGCTCAACGTGAACGCGCCCAGCTACGGCGCCGCCGCGGGGGCGGGTGGGGACGCGGACGCGCCCAAGCTGAACCTGTCCGTGCTCATCTCCCAGAAGGGGCTCATCGTCCGGGGCAACAGCGCGGAGATCCCCGTCACGGAAGGCGGCGCGCCCACGCTGCCCCTGCGCGCGGACGGCACGCAGGACTTCGCCGCGCTGAACGCGCAGATGGTGAAGCTCAAGGCGGCCTTCCCGCAGGAGACGAAGGTCATCGTCGCCGCGGATCCGGACATCCCCTACGAGTCGCTGATCCAGACGATGGACGCCCTGCGTGAGACGACGGGCACCGCCGCCGAGCGCAAGCTGCTCTTCCCCGACGTCACCCTGGGCGTCCTCTAGCCATGTCCGAACCCGCGCCCCTGTCCGCCGAGGAAGCCGACCAGCTCGCGCGCATGCGCTACCGCCGGGCCCTGGCGCGCAAGAAGCGCAAGGAGCGCGAGGCCGCCAGCGAGGTGAAGGAGCTCAACATCACCGCGATGATGGACATGATGACCATCATCCTGGTGTTCCTCCTGAAGTCCTTCGCGTCGTCCTCCGCGGCCATCACCGCGTCGGAGGACGTCCGGCCGCCGGTGTCCTCCACGCGCGCCACGCCCAAGGACACGGTGGCCATCACCATCACCCCCAAGAACATCCTGGTGGGGGACCGCGAGGTGGTGCGGCTGAAGGACGGCCGCATCCCGGAGAACCAGCTCCAGGGCCGCCTGGTGCTGGGGCTGAATGAGCAGCTGAAGAAGGAAGTGGCGAAGCTCAAGTACATCGCCGACCGCAATCCGGCGGCGCCCTTCACCCACGAGCTGTCGGTCATCGCGGACAAGATGGTCCCGTACGACCTGCTGCTCACGGTGCTCTACACGGCGGGCGAGAACGAGCTGCAGAACTACCGCTTCATCGTGCTCCAGCGCGACGCGGAGTAGCCCCCGGACGCACGACTCCCCCGCGCGGGATGGACGCACGGGGGAGCGCTGGGACGGCCCCGCTAGAGGGACAGGCTGCCCACGTGGCGCGCGGCCTCTCGCGTCTCCTGCTCGTGGATGGCGGCATCCTCCTCGCAGCGGATGGCGAAGGGCATGGCCTCCAGCCGGTCCAGCGAGATCTCATTGCCGCAGTCCACGCACTCGCCGAACACGCCGGAGTCCATGCGGGTGAGCGCCGCGTCGATGAGCATGATCTCCCGGCGCTGCGCGTCGATGAGCGTGGACAGCGTGTAGTCCGCCAGCTCCGCCTGCGCCTGCTCCTCGTACTCGGGGTCCCGCTCCTGGTCCTTCAGGGCGGCCAGCTCCCGGAGGGCGCCCTTCTGGGCGGTCTCGGTGGTCCTGCGACGCTCCTGCAGCAGGTCCCGGATCTTCAGCAATTCGTCGGCTCGGCTCATGGCTGCGTCACTCCCATCCCAGGTTCGCGGTTGAAGGGCGCTCGCTCGGACGCTTCCCGCTTCGAGCGAAGACCGCGAGAAACCTAGGGTTGGATCCCAGGTGGGGAAACCTCGCCTCTCATTCCGCACGCATGGTGGGACGCAGGGCAGGCGGGCGGACGTGAAAGGGCGGAGCCTCTCTGCTACAGGGCCCTCTGGGCGCCCGGTGCGGGGTGCCGGAGGCATGCATGTCGGACGTGAAGCAGCAGCGGGTGACGGTGATTGGTGGCGGCCTGGCGGGGACGGAGTGCGCGTATCAGCTGGCGCGGCGCGGCGTGCCGGTGGTGCTGCGGGAGATGAAGCCGCACAAGCGCTCTCCCGCGCACAAGTCGGACGCGCTCGCGGAGCTGGTGTGCAGCAACTCGCTGCGCTCGGACAACCCGGAGAGCGCCATCGGCCTCCTGCACGCGGAGCTGCGCGCGCTGGGGTCGCTGGTGCTCGCGAGCGCGGATCAGCACCGCGTGCCCGCGGGTGACGCGCTGGCGGTGGAGCGCGAGGGCTTCTCGCGCGAGATCACCACCCGGCTGGTGTCCGGGGTGGGCGTGGAGGTGGTGGGCGGCGAGGTGGAGCGGCTGCCGGAGGACGGCGTGGTGGTGGTGGCCACGGGGCCGCTGACGTCGGAGGCGCTCACGGCGGACCTGGAGCGCCACGTGGGCACGAAGCTCTACTTCTACGACTCCATCGCGCCCATCCTGTCTGGGGACTCCATCGACATGGGCATCGCCTTCCGCCAGAGCCGCTACGGCAAGGGCGGCGGGGACGACTACCTCAACCTGCCCATGTCGAAGGACGAGTACCAGCGCTTCATCCACGAGGTGAAGGCGGGCCAGAAGGTGGTGCCGCACAGCTTCGAGGAACCGAAGTACTTCGAAGGGTGTCTGCCCATCGAGGTGATGGCGGAGCGCGGCGACGACACGCTGGCCTACGGGCCCATGAAGCCGGTGGGGCTGAAGGACCCGCGCACCGGGACGGACCCGTACGCGGTGGTGCAGCTGCGCATGGAGGACCGGGCGGGCACGGCGTGGAACATGGTGGGCTTCCAGACGCGTCTGACGTGGGGTGAACAGAAGCGCATCTTCAGCACGTGCATCCCGGGCCTCCAGAGTGCGGAGTTCCTGCGGATGGGGCAGATCCACCGCAACACGTTCATCGACTCGCCCCGCCTGCTGGCGGAGGACCTGTCGTTGAAGACGGAGCGGCGGGTGTTCTTCGCGGGACAGGTGACGGGCGTGGAGGGCTACGTGGAGAGCGCGGCGTGCGGCTACATGGTGGCGCTGGCGGTGCACGCGCGGCTGACGGGCAGGCCGTTCGCGCCGCCCCCGGCGACGACGGCGCTGGGCTCGCTGTACCGGCACCTCACCGGAGAGGCGCACCCGCCGGATCACCCGCACCAGCCCACCAACGTCATCTACGGCCTGTTCCCGCCGCTGTCGGGGCGGATGAAGAAGGCGGACAAGCGCGCGGCCTACTCGGCGCGCGCGAAGCAGGATCTGGCGGCCTGGCTGCCACTCGCGGGCGTTGTCGCCCAGACGGAAGGACAGACGAGCGCATGAAGCGAACCGGGATGGTGGGCCTGGTGGCCCTGCTGGCGGTGTCGGGGTGCAAGAAGGGCGAGGACAGCGGCGCGCCCTCGCAGCGCAGCGCCGCGCAGGGCGACACGGTCCGCAGCGCGGCGAAGGGCACCGCGGTGGTGGGCGGGCAGGGGCAGCTGCTCGCGCCGGGGCGCGCGGCGGACCTGCGCCTGTCGCCGGACGGGCAGTTCGCCACGTTCCTGCTCAACGGGCAGAAGCCCCGGCTGGACGGCATCCCGCCGCAGATGCTGGTGGGCTCGCTGTACGTCGTCCCCGTGGCGGGCGGGAAGGCGCGCGCGCTGGGCGACGGCGTGACGAACGTGCCGGGCAGCCTGCTGTTCTCCCAGGACTCCAAGCACCTGCTGTACGTGACGGGCTACAACCCGGCCTCTCAGTCCGGCGAGCTGAACGTGCTGTCCCTCGCGGACGCGGCCGCGGAGCCGGTGAAGCTGGGCACGGCGGTGAGCTACCTCCTGCCGTCTCCGGATGGCGTGAACGTGGCCTTCGTGGACGCGGGCACGCTGAAGTTGGGCCAGCTGCCGCAGGGGCCGTTCCAGGCCGTGGCGGGCGAGGTGAGCACCGCGCAGTTCACCCCGGACGGCAAGACGCTCCTCTTCAAGCGCAAGCTGTCCGCCGCGGGCGGGCTGGCGGCGGTGACGGTGGGGGCCAACGAGCCGCCGCGCAAGCTGGCGGATCAGGTGGGCGACTACCAGGTGTCCTCGGACGGCAAGCACGTGGCCTACCAGGTGCGCAGCGAGGCCGTGCGCGGGATGTATGACCTGTACCTCGCGGACGTGCCCGCGCTGAAGGGGCAGAAGCTGGCGACGGGGACGAAGGCGTTCGCCTTCTCGCCGGATGGCAAGTGGCTGGCGCGCACGGAGAACGGCAAGCCGGAGCAGCTGGGCGACCTGTACGTGGGCCCGGCGTCCGGCGGCGCGGGGCGCAAGGTGGGCGAGGCGGTGGAGGAGCTGGCGTTCGCGCCGGACTCCAAGGCGGTGGCCTTCCTGGAGAAGTATGATCAGCCGTCGCGCGCGGGCGCGCTGGGCGTGGCGTCGCTGCCGGACGGCGCGCCCAAGCGGGTGGGGGACCGGGTGCCCAACTTCGTGTGGGGCGCGGACAGCCGCTACGTGGCCTTCCTGTCGCGCTTCCTGAAGCCGGTGTTCTCCGTGGACCTGATGCTGTACGCGCTGGGCCAGGAGAAGGCGGAGAAGGTGCAGCCGGGCGTGTTCGGCTACGGCTTCACGCCGAAGAACGGCGCGGTGGTGTTCCGCACCAACTGCATCCGCAACGGCCGTGCTTGCGACTTCAAGGCCGTGGACCTGAACGCGAAGCAGGCCGAGGCGAAGACGTGGCTGCAGGGCATCTTCAGCTACAAGTTCTCCGAGGACGGCTCCCGCGTGCTCGCGACGTACGCGCGCATGGACTCGGACACCTACGACGTGGCGGTGTACGACGTGAAGTCGGGGGCGCGGAAGACGCTCGACCAGGGCGTGCAGGTGCCCGTGCTCTTCGCGGGCCCGGATGACGCGCGGGCCGTCTACATCATCGGCCAGGGGCAGAACCCCGGGGTCTACAGCGCCGTCGCCACCGCGCAGTAGGGCGTGACCCGGGGGCGGGAGGCCGCCGGGCGCTCCCTTCCCGGGGGGGGCCTGCTGTTGAGGCGTGCACACACGCACAGGGTGTGCTGTCTTCGCGCGCCGCATGGCACAGCTCGTCTATCGCCGCTACGGCGGCTCGCTCCAGGTTGACATCCCCGACTTCAACACCCTCACCGAGGCGGTGAGGATTCCCGCGACGCAGTGGATGGCGCTCGCGTGTCCCATGGAGGGCATCGCGTGTGATCCCCGCTTCCTGGCGCTGATGGACGCGGACGGCAACCGCCGCATCCGCGTGGAGGAGCTTCGCGCCGCGGTGGACTGGACGGCGGCGCGGCTGAAGGACCGCAAGGGCGCGGACGAGGGCAGCGACGTGCTGGAGCTGTCGGCGCTCTCCGACGCGGCGTCCAACCTCAAGGAGGCGGCGGAGCTGGTGCTGCGCACGTTGAACGCGCCGGACGCCACGCGCCTGTCGCTGGAGCAACTGCGCACCAGCGACAAGGCGCTGCGCGACGCGGGCAAGAACGGCGACGGCCTCATCGCGCCGGCGTCGCTGCCGGAGCGGCTGCGGCCCCTGGCCCAGTCCATCATCGCGGCCTTCCCGCAGGTGACCAACCGCGCGGGGCTGGCGGGCGTGGACGCGGGGCTGGTGACGCGCTTCCGCGAGGAGCGCGCGGCCCTGCTCGCGCACCTGGGGGGACGGGATGCCGTCTTCACCTGGGGCTCGGCGAGCCTGGAGCAGGCGAAGCGCGTGCATGACGTGGCGCCGCTGCTGGAGGGCTACTTCGTGCAGTGCCGGCTGGTGGCCGCGCAGCCGGAGGCCGCCGCCAGCCTGCGCCTGCGCGCGGACCGGGTGGAGGGCGCGCTGGGCGACCTGGGCGCCATGGGGAAGGCCGCGAACGAGCTGCCCATCGCCCCGCCGGACCCCTCCGGCGTGCTGGTGTGGGCGCGGCTGTACCGCGGCGCCGGCTACGAGAAGCTGGAGGCCTTCCGCCAGGAGGTGGCGACGCCGCTCCTGGGGGACGGCGCGAAGCTGACGGACACGGCCTGGCGCGAGCTGTCCGCGAAGGCGGAGGCCATCCTCGGCTGGCAGGCGAAGCGCGACGCGAGCCCCCTGCAGGCGATGGCGGACACGCTGGGCGCGGTGCTGGACGAGGACCTGGACGCGCTGGAGGCGGCGAGCCGCGAGGACCTGGCGCTCAAGCCCACGCTGGACGTCATCGCGGAGCTGGAGCGGCTGGTGCTGTACCAGCGCTGGCTGCTGCTGTTCGCCAACAACTTCATCAGCATGCCCAGCCTGTACCTGCCCAAGCGGCGGGCGCTGATGGAGAAGGGCACGCTCATCCTGGGCGGGCGCAAGTACACGCTGTCCGTGCTGGTGACGGACCGCGCGGCGCACGCGGCGCTGACGGGGCAGGGGACCACCTGCATCCTCTACGTGAAGGTGCTGCCCCGCGACGCGGCGGAGGCCTACGAGGTGGCGGTGCCCGTCACCGCGGGCCGCAGCACGGAGCTCGTCGTGGGCAAGCGCGGCGTGTTCTACGACGTGGACGGCAAGGAGAGCGACGCCATCGTCACGCAGGTCATCCGCCAGCCCGTGTCGCTCTGGGAGTCGATGACCATGCCCTTCATGCGCATCGGCTCGTTCATCACCAGCAAGGTGGAGGGGCTGGCCGCGTCGGGAGAGAAGGACTTCGACGCGTCGCTGGAGTCCGGCTACACGAAGAC
>JAFADT010000794.1 GCA_023424585.1 Pseudomonadota bacterium | reverse complement strand
GGGCGAGGCTGCGCGGGCGCCTGCGGCGGCCTGGGCTGCGCGGCCACCTCCGCGTCCGTGGCGAGCTGCCCCGGCTGATACGAACGGACCGTGGACTCGTAGTTGTCGTACACGCCGTTGATGAGGTTGCGCAGCATCTCCTTGTGCTGCTCCTCCATCAGCTCGCGCACGACCTCCGCCAGGTTCTCCGCGTTGAGGATGTCCGCGTAGGACGTCTTCTTCGACGCGAGGATGTTCCCGCCCACGAACAGGTGGGTGATGATGTGGGGGTTGTTGACGCCCGAGTCCTCGGTCTGGACGTGGTAGACCTTCCCCTTGTGCTTGATGTTGTGATTGAAGCCGGTGACGGCTTTTTCGAAGGTTTTCGCCATTGCCGAGGTCGGGCACCGTAGCAGCGGGGTCCGGGCTTCACAAGGTAAGCGTCACGCGCTCCGCACCTCTTTTTGCGCGCGCCTGCCCGCTCCCCAGGGTGTGCGTCCGCCACCTCCCGCGACGCTCGGTGTACGGATCCACACGTGGACACCAGCCTGGCGGGCATGGGCGGCTCTGTTGAAAAGCCGAAACGCCCTGGGGTACGTAAACCCTCTGACGATCGCGCCGTCAGTCCCTCGCTCCCTGTCGCGGCCGGAACACCACCGATGAAAAAGCCGGACACCATCGCGGACAAGGTCCGCCTGCAGGACGCGCAGGCGCTCGCGCAGGGCTACTCACCCGCCATCCGCGCCATGGAGATCGCCTCCATCATCGCGTTCGTGGGCCTGGAGGGCGCGCTCGTCTACAAGCTCTGGACCACCCACCACACCGGGCCGTGGATGCTGACCCTGGCGGTGGTGCTGGGCTACCTGGCCGCGGACTTCGTGTCCGGCCTGGTCCACTGGATGGGCGACACCTGGGGCTCCACGGAGATGCCCGTCCTGGGCAAGGCGTTCATCCGCCCCTTCCGCGAGCACCACGTGGACGAGAAGGCCATCACCCGCCACGACTTCGTGGAGACCAACGGCAACAACTGCCTGGTGTCGCTGCCGGTGGCGGCGCTCGCGGTGGCCGTGCCGCTCAACGGCCCGGGCTGGGTGTTCCTGGCCGCGTTCCTGGGCGCGATGATCTTCTGGGTGATGGCGACCAACCAGTTCCACAAGTGGTCGCACCTGGACGAGCCGCCCGCGCTCATCGGCTTCCTGCAGCGCGTGCACCTCATCCTGCCGCCGGACCACCACCGCATCCACCACACGGCGCCCTTCAACCAGTACTACTGCATCACCGTGGGGTGGATGAACAAGCCGCTGAAGATGATCCACTTCTTCCCGCTGATGGAGCGGCTCATCACCTGGGCCACCGGCCAGTTGCCGCGCCAGGACGACATCGGCACGGAGGCCGCGCAGGCGCTCGTCGCCGTGGACGGCGCGCAGGAGGTGCCCGTCATCCAGGCGGCCAAGGAGCTGCTCAAGGCCTCCGCCGAGGAGCCCGCCCAGAGCGTCCCCACCCGCCCCGTGCCCTGAGAGGCACGCGGTGTGGGCCGGGCGGCCACACCCCGGCTCTAGAAGCGCAGGTCCACCTGCTCCGCGGAGGGGATGGGGCGCCCCAGGAAGCGGGCCCCCACCTCCACGAAGCGCTCCGGGACGTCGGTGACGAAGAAGGCGTGCTCCGGCGCGCCCGCGGAGGCCGGCGCCAGGAGCCCCTTCTCCTCCAGCAGCACCGCCGCCGCCTCCGCCGTGGCCTCCGCCGAGTCCACCAGCGACACGTGCGGCCCCACGACCTCCGCGATGACGCCCTTGAGCAGCGGGTAGTGGGTGCAGCCCAGCACCAGCGTGTCCACGCCGTCGCGCGCGAAGCCGGCCAGGTACTCGCGGGCCACGAGCAGCGGCACGTCGCCGGTGGTCCACCCCTCTTCCGCCAGGGGCACGAAGAGCGGGCACGCCGTCGCCTTCACCGCGACCTTCGGGTCGCCCGCCTCCAGCGCCCGCTGGTACGCGCCGGAGCGCACGGTGCCCGGCGTCCCGATGACGCCCACCCCGCCGCCCCGGGTGCGCTGGAGCGCCGTGCGGGCGCCGGGTTCAATCACGCCCAGCACCGGCACCGGCAGCGCGGCCTGGAGGGCGGGGAGCGCCGCGGCGGACGCGGTGTTGCACGCCACCACCAGGAGCTTGATGCCGCGCTCCAGGAGGAACTCCGCGTTCTTCAGCGAGTAGCGGGTCACCACCTCCCCGGACTTGGTGCCGTAGGGCACCCGGGCGGTGTCCCCCAGGTAGAGCGTGCGCTCGTGGGGGAGCCGCGCCATGAGCGCCTTGAGGACCGTGAGCCCTCCGATGCCGGAGTCGAACACGCCGATGGGACCGTGGCTGTCTTGCCGCATGGAGGCAGTCCCTATCACGTTTGATGCCAACGCCCCCGGAACGCACGAAGGGCCGGAAGCCTGGAAGGCCTCCGACCCCTTCATGACGTCCGTTCCGGGTGGGCCCCGCGCCTACTGCACGCGGTCGAGCGGGACGATGCCGGCCTGCGACGCGCCCGGGAAGTCGTGGGCGTAGACGCGCACGTACGGAGCGTCGCTGCCCCGGGGCGAGATGTAGCGCCGGCCGCCCGTGCCGTTGGCCTGCATGGACACGAGGTACTCACCGGGGCGCAGGAACTCGAAGATGGCCGGGGACTCGTTGCAGCGGAACCACTGCCCCTCCTCGCCGTAGACCCACTCGCCGGTGTGCGCGTCCTGGAAGTTGACGCCCACCTCACTCACGCCGGCCATGTCGCAGTTGAGCGGGGTGGAGTTTTCGTAGAGCCGCCAGCCCACCGCGGCGCCGCCAATGGCCCAGGTGTTCGCCGTGATGGAGGCCGGGATGTTGGCCTGCGAGGTGAAGCCGCCGCCGTAGTAGTAGAGGGGGCGCTCGTAGGCGTCGACGGCGACGATCTCCAGGTAGTGCTGCCCGGGCACCAGCTCCGGCGTCTCCACGTAACGGCCCTCGCTGCCCTCGTTGCAGTTGAAGCGCGCCCATGCGCCGTCATCCACGCGGGCATCCACGTAGGCGACCCCCGCCTGGCCACAGGTGGGGTAGGACGAGCCCGCCTCCGTCGGGAACAGCCAGTTCACGTAGGCGTAGGACGTGGAGCCCGTGCGGCCCGTGTTGAAGTTGACGGCCACCGACACGTTGCCGTCCACCGAGAAGCTGCCGCGGTACGAGTAGACCGCCACGCCGTCGTAGTCCACCGCCTGCGCCGTGAACGAGTACGTGCCGGGCGCGAAGTCGTGCAGGACGATGCCGTCGAAGCCGTTCGCCGAGCACGGATACTTGCCGTCGCCCTCGAGGATCTCGCCGTCGATGTAGATGTCGACGCCGTCGATGTCTCGCATCTGGCCGCAGGTGGCGCCGTCGAAGCTCCACGACATCCGAACGTCGCCGGGGTAGCGGTGGTCCTCGATGATGCAGCCGGTCAGGCCAGAGGTCAGGCAGAGGAATGCGGCGAGCGTTCTCGCGTTCATGGTGGGCATCCGTGGTTCGGGATGGTTGAGGTCGTTGGCCCGGAACACCCCTCCAGACGACCGGCCTCGGGAATTATTCAGTGCCGTCCAAAGCAACCGGGCGTGTGTCGGCGAGTTTGACCCACCCGAGGACGGAATGTTACGCGCTGGACCCCATGATACCCCACCTGCCCCTGGCCTTTGGCGCCATGAACTACGTGGAGATCATCCGCGACGCGTCGTTCATCGAGCTCGCGGTGCTCCTGCTCCTCATGGCCGTCTCGGTCGCCTCCTGGGCCCTCATCGCCATGAAGGCCACCCAGCTGTCGCGCGCCCGCGCTCAGTCGCTCACCTTTCTCGACACGTTCTGGAAGGCCTCCCGTCTGGAGGCCATCTATCAATCCGCCCAGAAGCTGGAGGGCTCGCCGCTGTCGAAGGTGTTCTGCGCGGGCTACGAGGAGCTGAGCAAGCTGGCGCAGGCGGGCAACAAGGAGGGCGGCGCCGAGGACGCGATGAGCGCCAAGCTGGGCGGCATTGAGAACGTGGAGCGCGCGCTCAACCGCGCGGCCACGGCGCAGATCACGGAGCTGGAGAACCGCGTGTCCTTCCTGGGCACGGTGGGCGCCGCGTCGCCGTTCGTGGGGCTGTTCGGCACGGTGATTGGCATCCTGGGCGCGTTCAACAACATCGCGGAGCAGGGCAACGCGACCCTGGCCACGGTGGCGGCGCCGGTGGGCAACGCGCTGTTCGCCACGGCGGCGGGGCTGTTCGCGGCCATCCCGGCGGTGGTCGCGTACAACTCGTTCGTCAGCCGCATCAAGGTGTTCGACACGGAGATGTCCAACTTCTCCGCGGACTTCCTCAACATCATCAAGCGGCACTTCTTCCGCTAGGAGACCCGTCACATGGGCATGGGCGGAGGCAAGGGCGGCGGTAGCCGCACCACCATGAGCGAGATCAACGTCACGCCCATGGTGGACGTGATGCTGGTGCTGCTCATCATCTTCATGGTGACGGCGCCCCTCATCCAGCAGGGCGTGAAGGTGAACCTCCCGGAGACGAAGGCGGCCCCGGTGGAGGCGACGGAGAAGAAGGTCGTCCTCTCCATCGACGCGGGGCGCAAGGTCTACATCGGGGACGCGGAGGTGCCGCTGGAGGAGTTGGAGACGAAGCTCGCCGCCAACGCCAAGGCGCAGGCGGACAAGGAGGTGTATCTCCACGCGGACCGGGACGTGCCCTACGGCGTGGTGGTGGAGGTGATGGCCGCGGCCCAGCGCGCGGGCATCTCCAACGTGGGGATGATCACGGAACCGGCCAAGGGCTCCAAGGCGTCCAACTCCAGCAAGGCCCCCGCCCCCGGCGGCAAGGGCAAGCCCCAGGAGGCGAAGCGCTAGCCCATGAGCTCCGCGGTGACCCACAGCCTGCTGGTGAGCCGGCCCACGCGGCTGTCGCGCTTCCTCGTCGTCTCCGTGGTCGGGCACGTGGCGGTGGTCGCGGCGGCGCTGCTCTACGCGGGCCTCACCTCCGCGCCGAAGGTGGACCTGGATCAGAAGCCCATCAACGCGTCGCTGGTGCGCCTGGGCAAGCCGCGCGACCCCAAGCTCCTGCCGCGGAAGGAGGTGGCGCAGCCGCCGCCCAAGGAGGTCGTGGCGAAGCCCACGCCCACGCCGCCCGCGGAGGTGCCTCCCCCCTCCCCCGCCGCGGTGGCGGTGCCGGGCGTGAAGCCCGCCCCGGCCCCCGCGCCCCAGAAGGGCGAGGCGAACGCGGAGGACCGGCGCAAGAAGCTCTTCGGCGCGTTCGACAAGTCCGCGAAGCCCACGGAGCCGGAGGAGCTGGAGGGCGCCGAGGACGGCGACCCCGACGGCGACTCGGCGGTGGCGGAGGGCGAGCGGTACTACGGCCTCCTGAAGTCCCAGGTGCGCCGTCACTACAACGTGGCGGACACCATCCCCGACGCGGAGCGCCTGTACCTCAAGGCGCAGGTGGCCATGAAGCTGGGCCGCGCGGGTGAAGTGCTGGACGTGAGCCTGGCCAAGCCCAGCGGCAACGAGCTGTTCGACGCGGCGGTGGTGGCCGCCGTGCGCAAGGCATCTCCCTTCTCTCCTCCCCCCGACGCGCTTCGCGATGCGCTCCAGAAGAACGGCGTCGTCCTGGTGTTCAGCCCATGAAAGCCCTCCTGCTGTCGCTCCTCCTGGTCCCCGCGCTGGTGCTGGCGCAGGCGCCCGTCATCGAGATCTCCGGCGCGAACTTCCGCCCGCTGCCGCTCGCGGCCCCCGCCCCCGTGGTGCAGGAGGGCGCGGACAAGAAGGCGGCCCAGACCTTCGACACCGCCTTCACCTACGACCTCACCGCCTCCGGCATCTTCCAGGTGCTGGACCGCAACAGCTTCACCGCGGACGCGAAGGAGGGCATGACGGCGGGCAGCATCAACTTCAGCCGCTGGGCGGACGTGGGCGCGGAGTCGCTGGTGAAGGTGTCGCTCGCGCAGGACGGCGGCGCGCTGCGCGGCGAGCTGCGCCTGTTCAGCGTGGCCACGGGCAAGGAGGAGCTGAAGGTGTCCAAGGACGCGCCGGCCGGTGAGCCCCGGAAGCTGGCGCACACGCTGGCGGACGCGCTCTACCGGCACTTCACCCACGAGCCGAGCCCCTTCCTGTCGCGCATCACCTTCGTGCGCAAGGCGGGCGCCAACCGCGACGTGTACGTGGCGGACTGGGACGGCGTGAACGCGCAGGCGCTCACCAGGGGCGGCACGCACATCCTCCCCACGTTCAGCCCGTCCGGACAGGTCGCCTTCACGTCGTACCGGAAGAACCGGCCGGACATCTACGTGCAGTCCCCCGGCGGCGAGGCGAAGCCCCTGGTGACGGAGGGTCAGATGGCCACGGGCATCGCGTACTCGCCGGACGGCAAGCGCATCGCCTACGCGCTGGCGGAGGGGGAGAGCGCGCAGATCTACGTCGCCGCGGCGGATGGCTCCGGCGCCAAGGCCGTCACGGACACGCCCTACGGCCTCAACACCAGCCCCAGCTGGTCGCCGGACGGCAAGCGCATCGCGTTCGTGTCCAACCGGGGCGGCAGCCCGCAGGTGTACGTGATGAACGCGGACGGCTCTGGCGTGAAGCGGCTCACCTTCCAGGGCAACTACAACCAGACGCCGGACTGGTCGCCGCGCGGGGACCTCGTCGCCTTCACCGCGCGCGACGAGCGCAACGCGTTCGACCTCTTCACGGTCAACGTGGACACGGGCAAGGTGACGCGGCTCACGCAGGACCAGGGCAACAACGAGGAGCCCACCTTCTCCCCCAACGGCCGGCTCATCATGTTCAGCTCCAACCGCACGGGCACGGCGCACCTGTGGGTGATGACCGCGGACGGCAACAACCAGGTGCCGCTGCCCATGGAGAAGGGCAGCTGGCTGACCCCGGACTGGGGCACCGCTCCGGCGGCGAAGTAGCCCGGCACGGCGGGTGACGTTGACAGGGGGGACGCGCCGGGGTGCATTTCACGCCCCATGCGCGCTCCCCTCTCCGCCCACAAGACCCACTGGGGCCTGGATCCCCAGGTCGTCTTCCTCAACCACGGCTCGTTCGGCGCGTGCCCCCGGGCGGTGCTCCAGCACCAGTCGGAGCTGCGGGCGCGGCTGGAGGCGGAGCCCGTGCGCTTCCTCGCCCGGGAGCTGGAGCCGCTGCTGGACGAGGCGCGCGCCGCGCTCGGGGGCTTCGTGGGGGCAGCCGCCGAGGACCTCGCGTTCGTCTCCAACGCCACCACGGGCGTGAACACCGTGCTGCGCAACCTGCGCTTCCAGCCCGGCGACGAGCTGCTCACCACCGACAACGAATACAACGCGTCCAGGAACGCGCTGGACGCGGCCGCCGCGGAGCAGGGCGTGAAGGTGGTGGTGGCGAGGCTGCCCTGGCCCGTGACGTCGCCGGAGTCGGTGGTGGACGCGGTGATGGCGCGGGTGACGCCGCGCACGCGGCTGCTCCTCGTGGACCACATCACCAGCCAGACGGCGCTGGTCATGCCGCTGGCGGAGCTGGTGCGGAAGCTGCGCGAGCAGGGCGTGGAGACGCTGGTGGACGGCGCGCACGGGCCGGGCATGGTGCCGCTGGCGCTCCAGGCGCTGGGCGCGGCGTACTACACCGGCAACTGCCACAAGTGGCTGTGCGCGCCCAAGGGCGCCGCGTTCCTGTACGTGCGCCGCGACCTGCAGGCGGACTTCAAGCCGCTGGTGGTGAGCCACGGGCACAACTCGCCGCGCGCGGACCGCTCGCGCTTCCGGCTGGAGTTCGACTGGGTGGGCACGGTCGACCCCACGCCCTTCCTGTGCATCCCCACCGCCATCCGCGTCGTGGGAGGGCTGGTGCCGGGCGGGTGGGCGGAGGTGATGGAGTCCAACCGGGAGATGGCCCTGGCGGCCCGGCGGCGGCTGGACGCGAAGCTGGGCAACGCGACGCCGCTGTGCCCGGAGTCCATGGTGGGCAGCATGGCGTGCGTGGCCCTGCCGGATGGCTTCCCCGAGCACCCCGAGCCGCCGCTCTACCTGGACCCCCTCCACGTGCGCTTGTTCGAGGAGCACCACATCGAGATCCCCGTCACGGCCTGGCCCCGGGCGCCCCGGCGGCACCTGCGGCTGTCCGCGCAGCTCTACAACAGTCCGGCGGACTACGAGGCCCTGGCGCGCGCTTTGGAAGCACTGCTGCGTTGAGTAGTGTTCGCGGCATGCCTCGCTTCGCATCCATCGACATCGGGACCAACTCCGTGCTGCTGCTGGTCGCGGATCGCCTGCCGGACGGGCGGTTCACGCCCGTGGTGGAGCGCGCCGAAATCACCCGCCTGGGCCGGGGCGTGGACACCAGCCGCACGCTGTCCACGGAAGGCATGGAGGCCACGCTGGCCGTGCTGGTGGCCTTCGCCAATGAGGCCCGCGAGCTGGGCGCGGAGGGCATCGCCGTGTCCGCCACCAGCGCCGCGCGCGACGCGAAGAACGGCGCGGACTTCATCGCCCAGGCCAGGGCCCGCGCGGACGTGACGGTGGAGATCATCCCCGGGGAGATGGAGGCGCAGCTGTCCTTCGCCGCGGTGGCCCAGGACTTCGCGAGCGAGTCCGCGGGGCCCCTGGTGGTCGTGGACATTGGCGGCGGGTCCACGGAGTTCATCTACGGCACGGACGCCGGCACGGTGGCCTTCCGCCACAGCTTCGACGTGGGCGCCGTGCGCCTCACGGAGCGCTACGTGCGCACCGACCCGTTGTCTCCCGATGAGCGCGCGGGCATCGAGGCACACCTGCGCGACACCTTCTCCGCCCTGCCCCCGCCGCCCCCGGCCTCGATGCTGGTGGGCGTGGCCGGCACCGTGACGACGCTCTACGCCGTGCAGCACCAGATGGCCACCTACGACGCGGAAGCGGTCCACGGCGGCACGCTGTCCCGGAGCGAGCTGAGCGCGCTCGCGGACCGGCTGTGCGCCCTGCCCCTGGACGCGCGGCGGGCGCTGCCCGGCCTCCAGCCCAAGCGCGCGGACGTCATCCCCGCGGGCGCCCTCATCCTGCTCGAGGCGGTGAAGGCGCTGGGCGTGGACGCGTGCCGCGTGAGTGACCGCGGACTGCGCTGGGGCCTGCTGGCACACCGCTTCGGCTCCGGCACCTCCCCCTCATGAACGCCTCCTCCCCCGCCGCTCCGTCCAGCTCGCACGCCACGCAGTCCGTGCGCGCGGGCTATGCGCTGTTCATCCTCACGCTGATCAACCTGGTCAACTACCTCGACCGGTACATCATCGCCGTCGCGCTGCCGGAGATTCAGAAGGACTTCGGCATCAACGACACGCAGTCCGGCCTGCTGGGCACCGTCTTCATCGTCGTCTTCATGCTGGCGTCGCCCCTGGGCGGCTTCCTGGGGGACCGCATCCCGCGCCGGCTGCTGGTGGCGGGCGGCGTCATCCTGTGGAGCCTGGCCACGGGGGCCAGCGGCCTGGCCGCCAGCTTCACGGCGCTGCTGCTGGCGCGCGCGGTGATTGGCATTGGCGAGGCGGGCTACGGCGCGGTGGCGCCGTCCATCATCTCCGACCTGTATCCGCGCGAGCAGCGCACGCGGATGCTGTCGTACTTCTACATCGCCATCCCGGTGGGCTCCGCCATGGGCTACGGCCTGGGCGGGTGGCTGACGCAGACGTACTCGTGGCACGCGGCGTTCTTCGCGGGCGGCGTGCCGGGGCTGGTGCTGGGCACCATGGCCTTCTTCATGCCGGAGCCGCAGCGCGGCGCCATGGACGGCCCGGACGCGGCGGTGAAGCTGCCGTTCATGGAGGGCCTCCGGGGGCTGGGCCGCAACATGGCCTTCTGGGCCACGACGGCGGGCTACACGCTGATGACGTTCTCCATTGGCGGCCTGGCGTTCTGGATGCCCACGTACCTGGTGCGCGAGCGGCACCTGTGGCTGGAGCACCCGGGCCGCGTGGGCCTGGTGTTCGGCGCCATCACGGCGGTGGCGGGCCTCACCGGCACCGTGGCCGGCGGCTGGCTGGGCGACAAGATGGACCGCAAGCGCGCGGGCGGCGGGCTGTGGCTGTCCGGCATCGGCCTGCTGCTGGCGGCGCCGTGCATGTACCTGGCGGTGAACCTGCACGACACGACGCTGACGTTCGCGGCCATTGGCGTGGCGCAGTTCCTCATCTTCCTCAACAGCGGCCCCATCAACGCGGCCATCGTCAACTGCGTGCCGCCCGCGTTCCGCGCCTTCGCCATGGGCCTCAACGTGCTGTGCATCCACATGCTGGGCGACGCCATCTCGCCCACGCTCATCGGGCAGATCGCCGACATGTCCAGCCTCCACACCGCCATCGCCGTCAACGCGGTGCCGGTGCTGCTGGGCGGCCTGGCGCTCCTGTTGGGCGCGAGGCTGTTCCGCGAGGCCGTGCCCCGCGCGCAGCAGGGCTGAAGCTTCGGGTTGAAACGCCCGGGCTTGGAGCGCATCCGAGCCCTGTTCAACGGCGCGGGCAGGTTTCCTGCCCGCCAGGGAAGGAAGCGGAGGCGCTCGTGGCGGTCGCGCATTCACAGCCGGTGCACGTCTGGGATACGCCGTCGAGCACGCTGGTCGTCGCGTGCGGCCATGCCCAGCAGGCGCCCTCCCCCCACGCCGCCTCGCATCCGCAGGCCGTGCTCGCCCTCTACACGGGTGGGCGGGCGGTCATCGACCAGCGCACCCGCCTGACGGTGTCCGCGGGCGACGTGATGCTCATCCCCGCGGGGGAGAGGCACCGCACGGTGACGGCCGAGCGGGCGGAGGTCTGGGGGCTCGGGTTCCACCCATCCGCCTTCGCGCACACGGAGGTGGGGCCGCTGCTGGAGCCCTTCGAGCGCGTGCGCCAGGGCGCCTCCGCCGTCGTCCCGATTCCCTCCGGGCGCCAGGAGCACCTGGTGCGGCTGTTGTCGGAGCTGCGCGCGGAGACGCGCGCACCGCACCGCGCGCTGGGGGAGCAGGTGACGCGCAGCCTCTTCTCCCTGGTGCTCGCGGAGGTGGCGCGCTCCAGCACCTGGGCTCCCGTGGAGGCGCGGGCATCGCTCGCGGGTGAAGCGCTCACGTACATCGAACGGCACTGCCTGGAGCCCATCTCGCTGCGCGAGGTGGCCGCCGCCGTGGGGCGCTCTCCCGCGCACGTCACCACCGCGCTGAAGCAGGCCACGGGCCGCAGCGCGGTGGAGTGGCTCATCTCCGGCCGGATGGCGGAGGCCCGTCGGCGGCTGATGTCCACCGATGAGCGCGTGGACATCATCGCGGAGCGCGTGGGCTACGCGGACCCCACGCACTTCATCCGCCTGTTCCGGCGCGCGGAGGGGCTCACGCCCGCCGCGTGGCGCAAGCGGCACCGCGCGCCTGACGCGCACTGAGCGTCAGGCGGAGCGCGTCGGAGGCCTCGCGCGGTCACGGACACGACGCGCGCGAGGCGGTGCCCGCTCAGTGCTGCTTCGCGGGCGGAGCCTTGCCCGTCACTTCCGTATAGCGGCGGTCCGCGTCCTCCAGGATGAGCGCGTGGTTCATCATCGCCGCGGCGATGGTGCCCGCGCTGGCCGCCGCGATGGCGGCCTGCATCGGCGTCGTCATGTCCCCCACCGCGACGACGCCCGGCACGGACGTCTCACCCGAGGGGCTCACCTTCACGTAGCCCAGGTCATCCAGCGCGAGCCCCAGCTGCGTCACCAGCTCGTGCTGCCGCTGCGGCGGCGCGGAGAACATCACGCTCCGGGCGATGCGCGTCCCGTCCTCCAGCTCCACCTCGGCCAGGCGCCCGTCCTTGCCGTGCAGCGCGCGGATCCTCCGCTCGTCCAGGGGAATGCCCAGGGCCTGGAGCCGCTCACGCTGGTACGGCGGCACCTCGAAGGCGCCGTGGGTGAAGACGATGAGGTCCCGGGACCAGTTCTGGAGGATGGGGGCGCCCTCCAGATACTGCGGGTTCTTCGCCAGCATGGCGAACGGCTGGTCCTTGACCTCCCAGCCGTGACAGTAGGGACACTGGAAGATGCTCGGACCCCACAGCTCCTTGTAGCCGGGGATGTCCAGCATGACGTCCACCACGCCCATCGCCAGCAGGAGGCGCCGGGCGTCCACCGTGGCGCCGTCCCCCAGCGCCACGCGGAAGCCGCCCGCGTACCTCTCCACGGCGCCCACGCGCGTGTCGCGCACCTCCACGTTGGGGTAGGCCTTCAGCTGCTCGCGGCTGATGCGCCGGAACTCCGGGGGCGGGATGCCGTCGCGCGAGCCGAAGCCGTGCATGTGCTCCGCCGCCGCGTTGCGCGGCGTGCCCGCGTCGCAGAGCAGCACCCGCTTGCGCCCCCGCCCCAGATACAGCGCGGCGTTGAGCCCTCCCGGGCCGCCTCCCACGATGACCACGTCATATGCCGCCATTGCCCTGCTCCTCGTGTCGTTCGTTGATTCCCTGGGAGGAACCTAACGACCGCACCGGGCAGGACAGGAGGGCGGGCCTTTCGACGGCATCGGCGGATCTTCCGGTCCGCCGCCATGCCGAGGGCTACCGGGCGACAGGCACGTCGAGCTTCGGCCGGTACTCCTCCGCCAGCCGCTCCACCTCGCCCGCCAGCCGCTCGCCCTCCGCGAGCAGCCGGGCCTTCAGCCGCTTGCGGTTGCCCAGCGTGAAGAACAGCTCCAGGTCGTGGCGGATGGCGTCCCAGCGCTCCGCGAACGACAGCGTGAACAGCGCCAGCGGCGGAATGCCCACGAAGGCCCCCAGCCCCCACGCCCACCCGCCCCACCCCGCCGCGACCGCCGTCAGGCCCCACCACCACACGACGGATACCACCACCGCCGTGAGGAACTTCACCGTGGCCTGGATGTCCAGCTCCGCGCGCCGCGCCGCCATCCGGGGCAACGGGTACGGAATCGCGAACACCGCCAGCCCCAGCGCGAACAGCGGCAGCCCGAACACCAGCCGCGCCAGCGTCTTCACCGCGAACGGCATCACGTTGCCCGGGCGGTACTCCACGGACAGCTCCTCCAGACGCGCGGCCTGCACCAGCGACATCCGGTGGCCGAACGAGGACAGGTCCTTCCGCAGGCGCTCGTAGCGCTCCGGCTCCTGCGTGCGGAACAGCCGCACCCCGCGCGCCCACAGCCGCAGCCGCTCCGCGTCCTCCGCGCCGCGCTGGCGGAAGGCGTAGAGCCGCTCCGCCACCTGCACCACCGGCAGGTCCGCCCACTGCTCCAGGTTCAGCGTCACCGAGCGCAGCCCCTCCGCCACCCGCTCCGTGAGCGCGCGCACCGCGTCCTGCTCCGCCGCCGCGTCCTTCGGCAGGAAGGCCGCCACGTCGATGGGCGCCCCCTGGTCGATGAGCACCTCGCTGCGAAAGACGTTCTTCTCCGCGTAGGTGAGCCCCACCGGGACGATGCGCACCGGAGCCCCCTCGCGCGCGGCGTTGAGCGCGATGCGCGCCGCCCCCGTCTTCAGCTCCGCCAGCTCCGGCTCCGAGTGGCTCTTGCCCTCCGGAAAGATGGTGATGGCCCGCCCCTGCACGAGCGCGCCCTTCGCCGCCTCCAGCGTGCCCTCGTTGCGCCCCATCTGCGTCGGGTCGTCCTGCTTGCGGTACACCGGCAGCGCGTCCAGCCCCTTCAGGAGCCAGCCGATGACGGGCAGCTTGAACAGCGGCGCCTTGGCCATGAACGTCACCTGGCGCCGCGTGAGGATGAACACCAACGCCGGGTCGATGAGCCCGTTCGGATGGTTGCCCACGAAGAGCACCGGACCGGCGGGCGCCTCCCCCGGGGCGTTCACCTTCACCCGGTAGAAGAGCCGCAGCCCCAGCGCCACCACCGCCCGCACACACGCGTAGAACACACCCCGGACTGTATACCGGCGAACTCCCCCGGGCCCGTCGGCGCTCCAGACACTGTCACCGCCGGGGGCGTGAAAGACCCTCTTCCCCGCCAGCCCAGCGGGTTCAGCCGGCACGGAACAATCCCATCCGACCGCGATCCAGGCCGGCCCTCTGGAGTCACCCCTCTCTTGCGTGCAGCACCGGAAGCATCGCCGCACCTCCGTCCGAACCCACCCGCCGGCACCTGACGCGTTCATTCAGCTCGAGGGCTTCCTGAACGTGGCCACCCAGGGCACCGGCACCGCGGAAGTGGACCGCCGCGTCCCGCGTCCGTCGTCACTCACGGACCCCACAAGGCACGACAGTCCCCGCCCCCCTCCTGTGCCTGGCATGGGAGGGGGGTTGTTCGTTGGCGTGAGGCCCAGCGGAAGGCCGCTCAGCGGGGCGTGAGCGTCACCTGCGTGTCCGCGACGGTGCGGCCCTGCGCGTCCGTGAAGCGCGCGCGCACCGGCACGGGGCCCGCCAGCCACCCGCCCTGCACGGGCGTGCTGAAGGGCAGCGGGACGTCCACGCCCGCGGCGACCTCCGGGGCCGGGCCCTCGCTGGGGAAGAAGCGCAGCGGCTCACCCGACTGCGGCAGCCCCTCCAGCGACAGGCGCACGCGCTCCGGCGCGGTGTAGCTGAACTGCACCGCGTTGCCCTCCGCGCACGTCAGCGTCCCACCGGGCTGGGCCTCCGCCAGCACCGTGCCCGCGGGCGCGATACAGAAGGCGCGCACACCCCAGGCCTGCTCACCCGGAGCCGACGAGCGCGCCTGCCACTCCGGCGCGTCCCGCTCCCGGCGCTCCAGCGAGGGCGCCACGACGACCAGCGCCACGCCCGCCGCCGCGGCGCTCAGCGCCAGGGGCATGAAGAGCGGGGACGCGAACCACTTCTTGCGCTCGGGCGCCACCGCCGGCCGCGCGGGGGCGGGCTGAAGCCGGGCGAACAGGGCCTGCTCCAGGAGCGCGCTCCGGGACCGGGGCAGCGCCCGCTGCTCCAGCACGGACTCCACGCGCGACAGGCGCGTGTACGCCTCCTGACACTCGGGGCAGGTGGCGAGGTGCGCGCGCAGGTGCTGGAAGCCTTCCGCGTCCAGGCCGTCCTGGCCCTTCTCGAAGAGCGCGGCCATCGCCTGCTTCGTCCGGCGGTCGTCACATCCGTTCATCGCGCACCTCGCCGCTTGAAGAAGCTCCAGCCCTGCGTCTCCAGGTCCTCCAGGTACCCCTTCGACTGGAGGAATCCCAACAGCCTGGCCTTCAGCCCGAACTCGCGCCGCCGCACCTGGATGCGCGTGAGCCCCAGCGCCGTGGCGGCCTCCTCCTGGGGCAGCCCCTCCCCGAAGCGCAGCTCGAACAGCCGGTGTTCTTCACGCGACAGGCCTTCCTTGAACGCCGCGAGGAGCGCCTCCACCTCGCGGTCCTCCAGCAGCTCGTCCAGCCCGCCCTCGTCGGAGGAGGTCTCGGCGAACCCCTCGAAGGGCTCATCCCTGCCCACCAGCTCGCGCTCCCGGGACTGCTCCAGCAGCACGTTGCGCGCGATGCCCATCAGGAAGTGGGCATAGGGGCGCGTGCCGTTGTAGGCGGCGCGCGTGCGCGGCTCGAAGGCGCGGGCGAAGGTCTCCAGCAGCGTGTTCTCCAGCTCCATCGCGTTCCTCAGGCGGGTGAAGGCCCCCCGCCATGCGGCCGCCTTGAGCAAGCGAGCGAGAGGCTCCGCGTGCGCGCGATAGACCTCCGCGAGCACCTCCGGGGTGCCCTCGCGAAAACGGCGCAGCGTGTCGTCATCCCACTCCATCCCTCAAGGGCTTACCGCGACCGTCGCGGTCCCGTCATCCGCATGTTGTCGCGAGCGGCCACCGGTGGATTGTCGGTTGCGGCCCGTGGCATCCTTTCGCACACCGCGTCGCGCCAATCCTTGATGGACATGACCTCTCACAGGCCGCTGGTCCTGGGTGTGCTCCTCCTGGCCGGAACCGCCGCGAGCGCCGAGCCGGAACAGGTCCACTACGCCCTCATCGTGGCCAACAACACGGGCACGGAGCCGTCCCAGGCGCCCCTGCGCTACGCGGACGACGACGGCGCCCGGTACTACGAGCTGTTCGCCCCCCGCTCGCGCGAGGTGGTGCTGCTGAGCGTCCTGGACGCGGAGACCCAGGCCCTGCACCCGGGGCTCGCCGCGAAGACGCGCCCGCCCACCCACCCCGCGCTGGGGGCCGCGCTCGCCCGCCTGAACGCCCGCATGGCGGAGGACCGGGCCAGGGGCGCCGTGCCGGTGCTGACCTTCGTCTTCGTGGGCCACGGCAAGCGCGGCGCTGCGGGCGAGGGCGCCGTGAGCCTGCTGGACGGGCCGCTGACGCGCACGGAGCTGTACGCGCGGGTGATCTCGCCGACCCAGGCGTCCTTCCTCCAGCTCATCGTGGACGCGTGTGATTCGTACTTCTTCGTCAACTCGCGCGGCGCGCTGCCGGTGGGCCCCGCGTACGCGGACGCGGTGAAGGGGCTCCTGGGCAACCGCGAGCTGGCGCGCTTCCCGCAGGTGGGCGTGGTGCTGTCCACGGCGTCGGAGCAGGAGAGCCAGGAGTGGAGCGCCATCCGCTCCGGCGTCTTCAGCCACATGGTGCGCTCGGCGCTGTCGGGCGCGGGGGACGTGAACGGGGACGGCAAGGTGGACTACGCGGAGCTGCGGGCCTTCGTGGCCGCCGCGAGCCAGGGCACGGACGACGTGCGGGGCAAGCCGAGCGTGTTCATCCAGCCGCCCGCGTTGAATCGCGCGTTCGCGCTGACGGACCTGGCCGAGGCCACGTCCCTGGGCTACCTGATGGTACCCACGGGCCTGGCGGGCCGGCTGTGGGTGGAGGACGCGCGCGGCATCCGCGTGGTGGAGCTGCACAAGGAGCGCGAGCGCCCGCTGGTGGTGGCGCTGCCCGTGGGGCGGGGCTACTACCTGCGGACCAGCGGCCGGGAGGCGCCGTTCGCCATCACGCGCGCGGCGGAGGTGGTGGACGCCGGCGGCCTGGGCTGGCACGACGCCGCCGTGGCGGCCCGGGGCGCGGCGCAGGACACGATGCGCGACAGGCTCTTCTCCGTGCCCTTCGGACCGCGCTTCTACCGGGGCTACATGGCGAGCCTCGGCATCACGCCGCCGTCGGATGAAGCCGACGCTGCCCTCGTGCCATGAGCCCGTCCGCATCCCTGGCGCTGCTGCTGCTGAGCATGTCGGCCCCTTGCGACACGAACACGCGCGTGGTGCTCATGCCCTTCGAGCGGCTGGCCCTGCCGTCCGCGGACGCGCGTGAGCTGGAGGACGCCACGCGGCGCGCGGTGGCCGCGTTGCCCGGCGCGTGCCTGGAGTCGCGCGAGGACACTGTGGCGAGGCTGCGAG
>JAFADT010000790.1 GCA_023424585.1 Pseudomonadota bacterium | reverse complement strand
ATGTTGGGATGCGCCCGGACCGTTGCCTTCATGGAATGTCTCCCTGGAGCCGCGGCCCCGCGAGCTGGCTCGAGAAGCAGCGCACGCCGTCGCGCGTCAGCCGCGCGACCACGGGCTCCGGTTCGAGGAAGAGGCCGATGACCGCGCCACCGTCACCTCCCGCCCCGGTGAATTTGGCCCCCAGCGCGCCCAGCGAGCGCAGCCGGGACACCATGTCCTCCAGCGCTGGCGACGACAGCCCCAGCGCGTTCAAGAGGCCCTGGTTGACGTTCATCGCGTCCCCCAGCCCCTCCACGTCGCCCGCCTCCACCGCCTTCGCCGCCTCGGAGACGAGCCGCCCCACCTGCCCGAAGAGCCGCTGGTACCGCGCCGGCCACCGCGCCTGCCGCTCGCGCAGCGCCCCCACCGTCCGCTTCGTGGGGCTGCGCGCCCCCGCCAGCGCCACCACCACCGACACGGGCCTGGGGCTCTTCAGCTCGCGCGCCCGTCCGACGACGCCCGCCGGCGCCTGCACCCGCCGGTAGAGGATGAGCTTCTCCTCCGCGCTGGTGGTGTGGTCCACGCCGGACGGCGTGCCGTGGAACTCCTGCTCCATCTCCCACGCCAGCCGCGCCGCCGCCTTCGCCGTGGGCGCCTGCCCCGCCGCCAGCAAGAGCACGCGCGCCGTGGCCACCGCCAGCGCCGCGGAGCTGCCCAGCCCCGCGGACAGCGGCAGCTGCGGCTCCAGCGTCACCTTCACCTTCGGCTCGCCCACGAGCCTCGCCGCCCGCGCGAACGCCTTGCGCATCATCCGCTTCTGCGCCGCGTTCGCCGTCACCGGCACGTCCAGCGCGCAGGAGCGCGAGGGCACGCCGCGCGCCGTCATGCCGATGCTCAGCGGGCCGGCGATGGCGGGATAGCCGTACACCACGCTGTGCTCGCCCAGCAGGATGACCTTGCCAGCACCGAAGGCGACCAGGGGATTCGTTGCGGGAGTCATGGCACCAGGCACGCGGAAGAGGGGCGACCGCTTCATTCCGCGCGCCGCCCGGTCCCGTCAAGCGCCCCGCGCGGGTCGAGGGGCGCGCGGGCTCAGCCGTTGGTGAGGGTGGCGATGGCGGACGTCTCCGGGGGGAGGCTCGCGAGGATCTCCCGCGCCTTCTCCACCTTCACGTGCCCGGCCTTCACCAGCAGGTTGGCGACCTTCTCCACGTCCCCGCCGCGCGCGCCCGCCGTCACCGCGACGCTGCGCGCGTGCATGGCCATGTGGCCCTTCTGGATGCCCACGGAGCCCAGGGCCCGCAGCGCCGCGAAGTTCTGCGCCAGGCCCACCGCCGCGAACACCATGGACAGCTCGCGCACGCTGGTGGCGCGCAGCAGCTTGAGCGCCACCTGCGCGCCCGGGTGGATCTTGATGGGGCCGCCCACCAGGCCCAGCGCCAGCGGCAGCTCGATGCGGCCCACCAGGTGCCCTTCCTCCAGGTACCAGGTGGACAGCGGGCGGTACTGCCCCTTGCGGCACGCGAACGCGTGCGCCCCCGCCTCGATGGAGCGCCAGTCCTGCCCCGTGGCGATGGCCACCGCGTCGATGCCGTTCATCACGCCCTTGTTGTGCGTGGCGGCGCGGTACGGGTCGGCCTCGGCGAAGCGGCTCGCCTGGGCGATGCCCTCGGCGATGACCTCGCCCGGCAGGCCGAAGTCCGCCAGCAGATCCAGCTGGATGCGGCAGGTGGCGCGCGCGAGCCGCTTGTCCGCCAGGTTGGACAGGATGCGCAGGTACACGCGGCCGCCCGTCAGCTGCTCGATCAACGGCGCCACGCCCTCCGCCATGGTGTTGATGAGGTTCGCCCCCATCGCCTCCTGCGCGTCGATGAGGAGGTGGACGATGAGCAGCGGCTCGCCGCGCGGCCCCTCCGGCGCGGGCAGCAGGCGCACCTCCACGTCCTTCGCGCCGCCGCCGCGGGCCACCATGGCCGGGTGGAAGCTGTTGGCCAGGGCGAGGATCTGATCCTTCGCGTCCAGGATCTTCTCGGACGCGAGGCCGGGGTCGCCGTAGTTGGAGACCTGCACCTGGCCGATCATCATCGACTCGTCGGCCTCCGCGGTGAAGCCGCCCGCCTCGCGGACGATCTTCGACGCGAACGACACCGCCGCGACGACGGAGGGCTCCTCCACCGCCATGGGCACCAGGTAGTCGCGCCCGTTGACGGTGAGGTTCAGGCCCAGGCCCAGCGGCAGGGAGAACGTGCCGACGGCGTTCTCGATCATCTGGTTGGCGACCGACAGGTCCAGGCCGTTCTCACCGCGCAGTTGGTCCAGCTCCGCCTCGGTCAGCCGGAACATCTGGCCGATGCGCGCCAGGCGCTCCTCCAGGGGCAGCTTGTGGAATCCGGCGAGCCGGGACGTCACGGTGTCAGACATGTTCTTCCTTCCCAACCTGGGAGCCACCCTGCATCACAACGCCGCCAACCAATCCTTCAACGCTCCGGTCACCACGCGGGGCCGCTGCCGCAACTGCGCGACGGTGCGGCTCCCGGTCAGCACCAGCGCCTGCTTCAGCCCGGTGAGGATGACCTTCAGCGCCTCCTCCGCGGCCGGCAGTCCGCCCTGCTGCTGGGCCCGGAACAGCGGCAGCGCCATGCCCGCCAGGTCCGCGCCCAGCGCGAGCACCTTCGCGGACTCCAGCCCGCCGCGCACCCCGCCGCTGGCGACGAGCCGCACCTGCGCCCCCACCGCCTTGCGCACGCTGGCGATGGCCGCCGCGGTGGGGATGCCCCAGCCGCTGAACTCCGCGCCCACCTGGGCCTGCGGGCCCGCCGCGCGGAGCTGCTCCACCCGCACCCACGACGTGCCGCCCAGCCCGGAGACGTCCACGTTGGACACGCCCAGCTCCGCCAGCCGCCGCGCCACGTCCGGGCCGATGCCGCACCCGGTCTCCTTCACCAGC
>JAFADT010000692.1 GCA_023424585.1 Pseudomonadota bacterium | reverse complement strand
CTTCCCCTCCCCCAAGGATTCACATTGAAAGCACTGCACCTCTGGCTCGCGGCCTGTCTGCTCCCGAGCCTCGCTGCGGCGGAAATCGTCTGGCGGGGCGATTTCGAGACGGGAAACCGCTCCCAGTACAGCTCGGAACAGATGGTGAGCTCGGACCGGCTCCAGGTGGTGACGAGCCCGGTGGCCGAAGGCAAGTACGCGCTGAAGGCCACGGTGAAGCAGGGCGATGATCCCATCAACTCCAGCGGCAACCGCAACGAGCTGGTGTACCTGAGCAACGAGAAGGTGGGCTCGGAGTACTGGTACCGCTGGAAGGTGATGTTCGCGAACGACTTCCCCAGCGTGGACGCGTGGCAGCTCTTCACGCAGTGGCACCACGACGGGTGCTGCGGCTCTCCGCCGGTGGAGTTCTTCGTGAAGGGCGAGCTCATCCGCCTGACGCTGAACGACAGCGGCACGGTGTGGAGCACGCCGCTCAAGCGCGGCGCGTGGCAGGAGTTCATCTTCCACGTGAAGTGGTCCCCGGACGCGGCCGTGGGCTACGTGGAGCTGTGGCTCAACGGCACGCAGGTGCTGAAGAAGACCCAGGCCAAGACGATGTTCTCCGGTCAGAACAACTACCTGAAGCTGGGCCTGTACAGGGACGACACCATCAAGCCGGTGGGCGTCGTCTACCACGACGGCTTCATCCAGGCGACGAGCCGCGCGGACGTGTTCCCGGTGGTGCAGCCGGAGCCGGACCCCGAGGTGGACGCGGGCACGCCGGTGGACGCGGGCACCCCCGTGGACGCGGGCTCGCCGCAGGAGCCGGACCCGGTGGTGGACGCGGGCAGCCCGGTGGATCCGGAGCCGGTGGTGGATGCGGGCTCGCCGCAGGAGCCGGACCCGGTGGTGGACGCGGGCACGGGGACGGGCGTGAAGCCGGCGCCGCTGGACCAGGGCGAGGTCGACGAGACCTTCCGCGGCGGCTGCTCCGCGAGCGGCGGGTCGCTGGCCGCGTTCTCGCTGCTGGGGCTGCTGGGCCTGGCGCGGGCGCGCCGCCGCCGGAGCTGAAGGCCGGTGAAGGACCCTCCCGCTCCGGTGTGGCCGGGGCGGGAGGAGGGTGGAAGGCGCGCGCGCCTCAGCGCTCCAGGCGGGGCAGGAGCCTCACCGCGTCCGGCCGGTCTCCGACGAGCAGCCGCGTCGCATCCCAGCTCCACACGCCCGCGGTCTCGCGGGGAGGCGCGCCCCCGAAGGTGGGCAGCTCCGCCCAGGGCAGGCCCTCCAGCCCGTGTCCCCAGCGCTGGAGCACCGCGGCCAGGTCCTCCAGGCTTCGCAGGGGACCGGCCTCGCTGGCGCCGTCGTGGAAGGTCGCGCGGTAGCGCCAGCCGGGGCCGTGCGGCAAGGCGGGCTCGAAGGTGATGCGCAGCGCGACCGCCAGTGACCGGGGCTCGTGCGGGCGCGGGCTCATCGTTCCACCGTCATCGCCAGCCCCTGGCCCACGCCGACGCACAGCGTGGCCAGGCCGCGCCGCGCGCCCCGCCGCTCCAACTCGTGGACCAGCGTGGTCACGATGCGCGCCCCGCTCGCGCCCAGCGGGTGCCCCAGGGCGATGGCGCCGCCATTCACGTTCACCCGCTCCGGCGGCAGCGCCAGGTCCCGCATGCACGCGAGCGCCTGCGCCGCGAAGGCCTCGTTCAGCTCCACCAGGTCCAGGGCGTCCGCCGTCCAGCCCGCGCGCTCCAGCGCCTTGCGCGTCGCCGGCACGGGGCCCACCCCCATGAGGCGCGGATCCACGCCCGCGCTCGCGCTGCTCACGAAGCGCGCCAGCGGCGTCTTGCCGGTGGCCTTCAGCGCCCGCTCGCTCATCAGGAGCACCGCGGACGCGCCGTCGTTGAGCGTGGACGCGTTGCCCGCCGTCACGCTCCCTCCGTCGCGGAAGGCGGCGCGCAGCGTGGCCAGCCGCGCGAGCGACGTGTCCGCGCGGGGACCTTCATCCTCCGTCACCCGCAGGGGCGGCCCCTTGCGTTGGGGCACCTCCACCGGGACCAGCTCGTTCGCGAAGCGGCCCGCCGCGCGCGCGGCCAGCGCCTTCTGGTGCGACGCCAGCGCGAAGGCGTCCTGCGCCTCGCGCGCGATGCCCCACCTCGCGGCCACGTTCTCCGCCGTCTCCCCCATCTGCTCCAGCGGGAAGCGCTCCGCCAGCCGGGGGTTCGGGTAGCGCCAGCCGAGCGCCGTGTCCCAGGCCTCCACCTTCCCGGACGGGAAGCCCTCCTCCGGCTTCGGCATGGACCACGGCGCGCGCGTCATGGACTCCACGCCCCCCGCGAGCACCACGTCCGCTTCTCCCAGGCGGATCATCCGGCACCCCTGGATGACGGCCTCCAGGCCGCTGGCGCACAGGCGGTTGACGGTGACGCCCGGCACCTCCTGGGGCAGCCCCGCGAGCAGCAGCGCCATGCGCGCCACGTTGCGGTTGTCCTCGCCCGCCTGGTTCGCGCAGCCCAGGAACACCTCGTCCACGCGCGCTACGTCCAGGCCCTGCCGCGCCACCAGGGCGGCGAGCACGTGCGCGGCCAGGTCGTCCGGCCGCACGGCCTGGAGCGCGCCCCGGTAGCGCCCGATGGGCGTTCGCACCGCATCGACGATGAAGGCTTCCGACGACATGACCCTTGGCTCCGTGTGGGACGGCGGGATTCAGAGATACAGGCGCTTCGGATCCAGCTTCTCGCGCAAGAGGTGCAGCACCGCCGCGTCCGGGGATGCGCCCGTCGTCAGCGAGGGGGCCACCCGGAGCGGCCAGCCGCAGGCCGCCTTCACCTGCTCCACCGTCACGCCCTCGTACACCTCCGTGAGCACGGCCTCGCCCGTTTCGTCGAAGGTGAGGACGCCCAGGTCGGTGATGATGCGGGTGGGCCCGCCCCCGGGCATGCCCAGCGCCTTGCGGGTGCGGCCGTTCATCCGGTGGCCCGGACTGGTGATGAAGTCGCACCGCTCCACGAACGTGCGCGGGCTCATCCGCATGATGATGAGCAGCCGCCGCGCGTGGACGGCGATCTCGCACGCGCCGCCGCTGCCGGGCAGGCGCACCTTCGGGTTCGCGTAGTCGCCGATGACGGTGGTGTTGAGGTTCCCCCAGCGGTCCACCTGCGCGCCGCCCAGGAAGCCCACCTCGATGTGCCCCCGCTGGAGCAGGGACTGGAAGATGTCCGCCTGCCCCACCACCGCGAGCGAGTCCGTCACCAGCGACGGGTCGCCGATGGACACCGGCAGCCGCTCCGGCACGGCGCCCACCGCGCCGGACTCGTAGATCATGAACAGGCCCGGGGCGTGCGTGGCCCGCGCCAGGTTGCACGCGAGGTTCGGCAGCCCGATGCCCACGAACACCACGTCCCCGTCGCGCAGCTCGCGCGCGGCGCGGAAGGCCATGCGCTCGCTGGCGGTGGCGCCCAGCGCCGCGTCAGTACCCATAGTCCACCCCCGCGCACGGCCGGGGCTTCGCCCGCAGCCGGTCCAAGAGCCCCGCCTCCAGCCGCTCCAGGTAGCCGCGCCGGTCCTTCACGCCGTGGACGAAGGCCTCCAGGTAGTCCTGGTACGTCTTCGGCTGGCGCGAGATATCCTCCCACTTCACGTAGAAGTCGTTGTCCCGGTCGTGGAAGCCCTGCACGAAGCTGGGGTGGCAGCCCCAGGGCTCGTGCAC
>JAFADT010000633.1 GCA_023424585.1 Pseudomonadota bacterium | reverse complement strand
CCGCTGAGCAGCGCCGCGTCGAAGAAGTCGCGCAGGTGGCGCGCGTACTCCTCCGGGGCCCTCTTCGCGTACTCGCCGTGGTGCGCGCCGGGCACCACCCAGTAGGACTTGGGCTCGCACGCGGCCTGGAAGAGCGCGTCCTGGAGGAACGCGGGTGCGTACTCGTCGACGTCGCCGTTGATCAGCAGGAGCGGCCGGCCCTTCAGGTCGCACAGGCGCCTCATGGGGTCCACCGCGTCCACGTCCACGCCGGACAGGCGCAGCGTCCAGAGCGCCGGCACGGCGCTCAGCGGCCCCCACCTGCCGTAGCTGTAGCGCGTGTCCGCCTCCAGCGAGGGGTACGCGCCCGCGGCGGCCACCGCCTTGAGCCGTGGGTCCTCCAGCGCCTCCAGCATCGCGGTGGTGCCCCCCATGGAGAAGCCCAGCACGCCCAGGCGGGACGGCTCCACGTCGTCGCGGCGCGAGACGAAGTCCACCGCCGCGCGCAGGTCCTCGCGCTCGCGGTCGCCCCACGTCACCAGGTCGCCCTCGCTCTCGCCATGACCTCGCGAGTCGAAGAGCAGCACGCCGTAGCCCGCGCGCGCCAGCACCTCCGCCTCGAAGAGCATCTGCGTGCGGTTCTCCGCGAAGCCGTGCAGCACCACCACCGCCGCGCGGTTGCGCGACGGCAGGTACCAGCCGCGCAGCGTCAGGCCGTCCCGCGTGCGCAGGGCCACGTCCGCGCGCTCCGCGAGCATCCCCTCCGCCACCGGCCTCAGCGGCTGGCGCGCGGGGTGCAAGACCGCACGCGCGGTGCGGACGTTGCGGTACGCGATGACGGCCACCACCGCGAGCACGCCCAGGAGGGCGAGCCCGATGAAACGGGCGGGACGGGGATGGATGGGGTTCTTCACGAGGATGGAACGTGAGCCTATACCCGCAAGCCGGTCCCTGGCAGGAGGCCCCCCAGCTCGTTGCGCCCCCAATCAATGAGGCCCGCGCCCTGCCTCGCCTGGCGCGGGTGGGGGTGCCCGGGCCGGAGGTGCTGACATGACGCCCGATGTCTCGGTGGTGGTGCCCACCTTCCGTCGGCCCGCCCTGGTGGTGGAGGCGGTGCGGAGCGCGCTGGCGCAGGCGGACGACGGGGTGCGCGTGGAGGTGCGGGTGCTGGACGACAGCCCGGAGGGCTCCGCGCGGGAGCCCGTCCAGGCGCTGGGCGACGCGCGCGTGCATTACGTGCGGCGCGACGTGCCCACCGGCGGCAACCCCGCCACGGTGCGCAACGAGGGCTGGCCTCTCACCGCCGGGCGTTACCTGCACTTCCTGGACGACGACGACCGCGTGGCCCCCGGGGCGTATCGGGCGCTCCTGGATGCGCTCGACGCGCACCCCGACCAGGGCGTGGCCTTCGGCCGGGTGGCGCCCTTCGGCGACGACGCCGCGGTGCTGGCCCGGCAGACGACCTATTTCGAGGACGCGGCGCGCCGGGCCCGCGTGGCCGCGCGGCTGAGGTCGCGGCGCTGGATGGTGGCGAACATGCTGTTCCGCCCCACGGTGCTGGTGAACTCCGCGTGCCTCATCCGCCGGGAGCTCCTGCCCGCGCTGGGGGGCTACGACACGCGGCTGCCCCTGGTGGAGGACGTGGACTTCTACCTGCGGGCCATCCGCCGCGGGGGCGCGGTGTTCCTGGACCGCGTGGTGCTGGAGTACCGCACCGGCGCGCCGTCGCTGATGCACGACGAGCGCGACGCGCGCAAGGCGGTGAGCGCGTACCGGCTCATCCACGAACGCTACCGGCGGGAGTGGGGCGCGGCGGAGCACACCGCGCTCCGGCTCGCCGCGCGCACCTTCCTGCGGTGGCTCTGATGCGCCTCACCGTCGAGCAGGTGGACACGGTGGAGGGCCTGCTCGCGCTGGGGCCGGAGTGGCGCGCGCTGGCGGCCCGGGTGGGGCAGGGGCTGCCCTTCGCCACCTGGGAGTGGAACGTCACCTGGTGGCGCCACTTCCAGGAGCAGCGCCGCAGCGTGCGCGACCACCTCTTCGTGCTCGCGCTCCGGAGCGCGGACGGGGCGCTGCGCGCCGTGGCGCCGCTCATGCGCACGGAGCGCCCGGGCTCGGGGCCCGTGCGCGTGCGGGTGCTCCAGTTCCTGGGCGCGGACCCCAACGTCACGGAGCTGCGCGGCCTCCTCTGCGCGCCGGAGCTGGAGGCCCCCGCGTACGCGGCCGTCACGCGCCACCTGCGCGCGTGCGCGTCCGAGTGGGACTGGGTCCTCTGGAGCGGGCTGGACCTGGATGGGCCGGCGGCGGGGGAGCTCTCCCGCATGTCGCCGCTCACGCCGGTGCGTGAGGTGCCCGCGTACGTGCTGGCGCTCGCGCCCACGTGGGAGGCGTTCAAGGCGGGCCGGTCGCGCAACATCAAGGAGTCACTGCGCAAGTGCTACAACTCCCTCAAGCGCGACGGCCTGGCCTTCACCTTCCAGGTCGCGCGCACGCCGGAGGAGGTCGCCCCGGCGCTCACCACGTTCTTCGAGCTGCACCAGGCCCGCGCGGAGGCGCAGGCCGCGGCGGTGCGTCACCGCGACGTGTTCGGCTCGGAGCAGGCCCGCGGGTTCCTCAGGGACCTGTGCGAGCAGCTCGCCCGGCAGGACGCCGTCCGGGTGTTTCAACTGTGTATGGGTGGGGCCGTGGTCGCCACCCGCGTGGGCTTCGTCCTGGGCGAGACGTTGTATCTCTACTATTCCGGTTATCTCCCCCGCTGGGGTGACTACAGCGTGATGACCACCACCGTGGCGGAGGCGCTCCAATACGGCATCGCCCACGGCCTGAAAGTGGCTCACCTGTCATCAGGGAGGGATGTTTCGAAGTTGCGCTGGGGCCCTCGGGAGATCCACCGGCATGACGCGGTTCAACTGTCTCCTGAGTGGCGGGGCCGGGTGGCCTTCGCTACCTATCGCAAGGTCCGTGAGTTATTGAGCAACGAGCAACTCCAGGGGTGGGCCCGTCGGACGCTCGGCCGCAGGGCGGGAGATTGAATATTCTTTCTTTCCGGGAATCCCAGACATTGAAACCACAGGCGCGTCGAGAGACGGCGGCCCCTGCCACCGGGCGGCGGCGCGTGTTGTTCACGCTCGTCTTCATGGGGACGGGCGGCATCGAGCGCTCCGTGTGCAACGTGCTGGCGGGCCTGGACCGGGAGCGGTTCGAACCTTCGCTGTTCTTCCACCACGGGCCGCCGCCGCCGGACACGCGCGGGCGCATCCCCGCGGACGTGCCCATCTCCTGGGGCGTGGGCGTGGAGGCGTACCGGCGGTGGGAGCTGCCGCGGATGCTCTGGCGGCTGTTTCATGAGGCGCGCAAGGCGGACATCCTCGTCTCCGGACAGGAGGGGCGGGCGGCCCTGCTGGCGCGGATGGCGGGGGCCATCCTGGGCAAGCCGGTGTTGGGGATGGTGCACTTCGACTGGGGGGCCTTCCACCGCGAGCAGCCCCGGCGCCAGCTCTGGGGGCTGAAGGTGCTCTACCCGGGCATGGACCGCATCGTGGCGTGCGGCTACGACTCCGCCAGGGCGTTCGCGGAGCTGGTGAACGTGGACCGCGAGCGGCTGGAGGTCATCCCCAACTTCGTGGACGCGGACCGCATCCGTGCCGCGTCGGACGCTCCCCTGCCCGAGTGGGCGGTGCCGGTGTTCCAGAAGCCGGTGGTCATCGCGGTGGGCCGCCTGGAGCCCCAGAAGTCCTTCGACGTGCTCATCCGCGCGCACGCCCGGATGCGGGCGGCCGGGGCGGACACCCACCTGCTCATCCTGGGAGTGGGCTCGCTGGAGGCGGAGCTGAGGGCGCTCGCGGCGGAACTGGGCGTGGCGGCTTCCGTGTTCATGCCGGGCTACGCGGACAATCCGCACGCGTTGATGCGGCGGGCCACGGCGTTCGCCCTGTCCTCGCGCTTCGAGGGGCTGCCCATGGTGATGCTGGAGGCGCTCGCGCTGGGCTGCCCCATCGTCAGCACGGACTGCCCCTCGGGCCCCTCGGAGGCCCTGGACGGGGGGCGGGCGGGCGTGCTGGTGCCCATGGGGGACGACGCGGCCCTGGCCCAGGCGCTGACGCGGGTGGTGACGGACGCGGGCTGGCGCGAGAGCCTGCGCCAGCGGGCCCTGGCCCGGGCGGACGAGCTGTCCGCTGAGCGGGCGCTCAAGGCCTGGGAGTCGCTGCTGGCGGAGGTCTAGGGCCCGTTCGCGCTCAAAAGAGGGCCCCTGGGGGACGGGACAGGAAAACCTTGCCCCCCTGGTCCCGCTTCAAGAGGATTCGCACCCATCATGACGACGACGAACGAGACCCAGGGCCTGAACTTCCTCCAGGAGGTCATCGAGGAAGACCGGCGGACGGGCAAGCACGGCGGACGCGTGCACACCCGCTTCCCGCCCGAGCCCAACGGCTACCTCCATATCGGCCACGCCAAGTCCATCGTGCTGAACTTCGGGCTGGCGCAGCAGTATGGCGGCAAGTGCAACCTGCGCCTCGACGACACCAACCCGCTCACCGAGGACACCGACTACGTGGAGTCCATCCAGCGCGACGTGCGCTGGCTCGGGTTCGACTGGGACGACCGGCGCTTCTTCGCGTCCGACTACTTCGACCGGCTCTACGCCTTCGCGGAGCAGCTGATCTCACAGGGCCAGGCCTACGTGTGCAGCCTGTCGCCGGAGGAGATCTCCCAGTACCGCGGTGACTTCACCACGCCGGGCCGCAACAGCCCGTACCGCGACCGCACGGTGGAGGAGAACCTGGACCTGTTCCGCCGGATGAGGGCGGGCGAGTTCCCGGACGGCAAGCACACGCTGCGCGCGAAGATCGACATGACGTCGTCGAACCCCGTGCTGCGCGACCCGCCCATCTACCGCATCCGGCACGCGCACCACCACCGCACGGGCGACAAGTGGTGCATCTACCCGCTCTACGACTTCGCGCACTGCCTGTCGGACGCCATCGAGGGCGTCACGCACTCCATCTGTACGCTGGAGTTCGAGAACCGGCGCGTGCTGTACGACTGGATCGTCAGCGCGCTGATCAAGGGCGACCGGCCCTACCAGTACGAGTTCGCGCGGCTGAACCTCACCTACGCGGTGATGAGCAAGCGCAAGCTGCTCCAGTTGGTGCAGGAGCAGCGCGTCTCCGGCTGGGATGATCCGCGCATGCTGACCATCAGCGGCCTGCGCCGCCGGGGCTACACGTCCGCGTCGCTGCGCGAGTTCGCCAGGCGCATCGGCGTGAGCAAGTCCGACAGCCTCATCGACATGGGCGTGCTGGAGCTGTCCATCCGGGACGACCTCAACGAGACGGCGCCGCGCGCCATGGCCGTCCTGCGCCCGCTCAAGGTGGTGCTGGAGAACTACCCGGAGGGCCAGGTGGAGGAGCTGGAGACGGCGAACCACCCGAAGCGCGAGGACATGGGCACGCGCAAGGTGCCGTTCATGCGCGAGCTCTACATCGAGGCGGACGACTTCCAGGAGGTGCCGGAGAAGGGCTTCTTCCGCCTGGCGCCGGGCAAGGAGGTGCGCCTGCGCTCCGCGTACTTCATCAAGTGCGAGAAGGTCATCAAGGACGCGGCCGGCAACATCACGGAGCTGCGCTGCACCTATGACCCGGCCACGCGCGGTGGCGATTCGCCGGACGGCCGCAAGGTGAAGGGCACGCTGCACTGGGTGCCGGGCAACGCGCCGGAGGCGCAGGTGCGGCTGTACGACCGGCTCTTCTCCGTGGAGCAGCCGGACCGGGACAAGGAGAAGGACTTCAAGGAGTTCCTCAACCCGAACAGCCTGGAGACCCTCACCCACGCGCGCGTGGAGCCGCGGCTCGCGGAAGCGAAGCCGGGCGACCGCTTCCAGTTCGAGCGCCTGGGCTACTTCTGCGCGGACCCGGTGGACTCCAAGCCGGGCGCGCCCGTCTTCAACCGCACGGTGACGCTGAAGGACTCGTGGGTGAAGGAGCAGAAGAAGTAGGCGCCCGCCGCTCGCGCCGCGGCTTCACGGCGGGCCCTGGGGGCCACCCCCCGGAGCCTCGTCGTCTCCACGGGGAGGCGGGGCGCCGCGCGGCGCCTCGCGCGTCATCTCCACCATGGTGGGACGCCAGCCCAGCCGCTCGAAGAGGCGCCGCGCGGCTTCGTTCTTCGCGGCGGTGTGGAGCACGACGCGCGGCGCTCCCAGCTCCGTGAGCCGCTCCACCATGGCCTCCGCGAGCAGCCGGCCGGTGCCGGTGCCTCGCGCCCGGGCCTCCACCCAGATGTCGTGCAGGGCGCCGTGCCTGTCGAGGAGCATGTTCCAGTCCACGCCCTCCAGCCGGCCGTAGCAGTAGCCCACGACGTCGCCGTCCAGCTCGGCCACCAGCACCACGGCCTCCTGGGGACGGCGCGCCTCCTTGCCCAGCCACCAGCGGTAGCCGGACTCGACGTCGTCCGGGAGCAGGAAGCGCGGCGGGTCGAAGCCGTGGTGCTGGCGCGCGAGCGCCGCGCCCATGCGGCCCAGGGCGGGCGCGTCCGAGTCCTTCGCGGGGCGGATGGTGACGGGCATGCGGTCTCCAGGAAGCGGGTCTCCGCCCCACCTTGCGCATCGAGGGCCGCGCGTGTCGAAGGCTCCTGGAGGAGAGTGCTCGGCCGGACAGGCGGGAGGACGGCCCGGCGGTGCCTAGCGGGCCTTCGCGCGCATGGGGGGCGCGGCGCGCTTGCCGTCGCGCAGGCTGGAGCGGCCCATCTCCAGCAGGCCCCAGCCCGCCACGAGCGCGAACACCGCGCCCACCGCCGTCACGATGTAGTTCGCCAGGCTCGTGTCGCCGCACTGGAGGCACGCCACGGACGGGTCCGCCGGCTCGTAGTGCAGCGTCACCGGGGCGCCGGCCACGTAG
>JAFADT010000595.1 GCA_023424585.1 Pseudomonadota bacterium | reverse complement strand
GTGCTGCGGCTGCTGCTCGCCTCCGGCGCGTGTGGCGCGGTGACGACGCACGACCTGTCGCTGGCGGCGCTCGCGGACGAGCCGGGCTCGCACGTGGTGAACGTCCACTTCCGCGACCACCTGGAGGACGGGAAGATGGTGTTCGACTACCGGCTCCGGCAGGGGGTGGTGGACACCACCAACGCGCTGCGGGTGCTGCGCCTGGCGGGCGTCCCGGTGAACGACCCGGACGCCCCGGCCTCCTGACTGTCCCCTCCGCGCCCCCCTCATCCAACAGGGGGCGCGAACGGGAAGCGGCTTACTTCGCCAGCTCCACCAGCGCCGCGGCACCCATGCCGCCGCCGATGCACATGCTCACCACGCCGTAGCGGCCGTCCCGGCGCTTCAGCTCGCGCAGGATGGTGGCCACCATGCGCGCGCCGGACACGCCCAGCGGGTGCCCCAGGGCGATGGCGCCGCCGTTCGGGTTCACCTTGTCCTGGGGGATGCCCAGCTCACGGATGCAGTGCAGCGCCTGCGCCGCGAAGGCCTCGTTGATCTCGAAGACGCTGATGTCCTCGATCTTCAACTTGTTGCGCTCCAGCAGCTTGCGGATGGCGGGCACCGGGCCCACGCCCATGATCTCGGGCGGCACGCCGGCGACCACGTAGTCCACGAAGTAGCCCAGCGGCTTGACGTTGAGCTCCTTCGCCTTCTCCTCGCTCATCACCACCGCGGCCGCCGCGCCGTCCGTCAGCGGCGACGCGTTGCCCGCCGTCACCACGCCCTTGGCGTTGAAGGCCGGGCGCAGCTTGGCCAGGCCGTCCAGCGTCGTGTCCGGGCGCAGGATGGTGTCCACGGTCACGGTCACCTTCTTCTGGGTGCCGTCCTCGTCGTACACCGTGGTGGTGACCGGGAAGATCTCCTCCTTGAACTTCCCCTGCTCGCGGGCGGTGGCCGCGCGGCGCTGGGACTCGTAGGCGAACTTGTCCGCGTCCTCCCGGCTGACGCTGTAGCGCGAGGCGATGTTCTCCGCCGTGGCGCCCATGGAGGTGTAGACCTCCGGCAGCTTCTGCATGATCTCCGGGTTGGCGGAGACCTTGTTGCCGCCCATGGGCACCATGGTCATGGACTCGGTGCCACCGGCCACGGCCACCTGGAGCATGCCGGACTTGATGCCCTGCGCCGCCTGCGCCACGGACTGCACGCCGGACGAGCAGAAGCGGTTGATGGTCAGCCCCGGAACGGTGTCCGGCAGGCCGGCGAGCAGGCTCGCGTTGCGGGCCACGTTCATGCCCTGCTCCGCCTCCGGCATGGCGCAGCCCATGATGACGTCCTCCACGTCCGCCGGCTTGAGGCCAGGGACCCGGGCGACCGCCTCCTTGATGGCGAGGGCCGCGAGCGTATCCGGCCGCGTGTCCTTGAACTCTCCCTTGTGGGCGCGGGTGAAGGGGGTGCGCACCGCGCTGGCAATCACGACTCGACCGGACATGTCAGGTGTCTCCCTGCCCGGACAGCGCCCGGGCGTGCTTCGGAATTCGCGTCTGGAAAACCATTGGGTAAACGCCTCGCGCTAGTTGCGCAGCGGCTTGCCCTTCTCGAGCATGAACATCATGCGGTCCTGGGTCTTCTCCTCGCCGATGAGGCTCAGGAACGCTTCCATCTCCAGCTCCAGCAGCTTCTCCTCGGTCACCAGCACGGACGGGCTGGTGTCCCCACCGGACAGCACGCGCGCCAGCTTCTGCGCGATCTTCCGGTCGTGGGCGCTGATCTGATTGTTGAGCTGCATGTCGTACAGCATCATGTCGATGGTGGCCGCGCCGTTGGGGCCGGGCAGCCGGAAGCGCGTGGGACGCGGCGGGCGGAAGCCGCCGTTCGCCAGGCCCAGCACGCGCGACTTCGCGTCCGACAGCAGGAAGTCGCGGTTGCCCGTGATGCCGTCCTGCTGGGACAGGAAGCCCAGCTCGCGCGCCTCCTCCGCGCTCGTCGCGACCCTGGCCGTGCCGATGGCGAGGAACACCTTCTTGAGGAAGGGCAGCGCGTCGAAGTCCTTGTCCGCCGCGTAGGCGCCGAACACGTTGCGCAGCAGCATCATGGTGCCGCCGCCGCCCGGGATGAGGCCCACGCCCACCTCCACGAGGCCCATGTAGAGCTCCGCGCTGGCCTGCACCGCGTTGCCACCCATGGTGACCTCCGCGCCGCCGCCCAGCGTGAGGTTGAAGGGCGCCGTCACGACGGGCACGGGGCTGTAGCGCATGCGCTGGTTGGCCGCCTGGAACGCGGACGCCATCTTGCGGATGGAGTCGAAGTCCTCGCTCTTGGCCGCCATCAGCATGGCCATGATGTTCGCGCCGGCGGAGAAGTTGGAGCCGTCGTTGCCGATGACGAGGCCCTTGAAGTTCGCCTCCGTCTCGTCCAGCGCGGTGTTCATCATCGCGATGATGTCATCGTCGATGGAGTTCATCTTGGAGTGGAACTCCAGGAGCGTGACGCCGTCGCCCATGTCCCACAGCGACGCGCTGTCGTTGCCGGTGATCTTCTTGTTGCCGCGCTTCAGGTACTCCACGCGGAAGGTGCGCGCGTTCTCCGGCACCGGCTTCACGGACCTGGACGGGATGTCCCAGTAGGTGTCGCGGCCGTCCTGCACGCCGTAGAAGGACGTGCGGCCCTTGGCCAGCATCTCCTCCACCCAGGCGGCGGGCTTGAGGCCCAGCGCCTTCATGCGCTCCACGCCCTTCTGGACACCGTAGGCGTCCCAGACCTCGAAGGGCCCCAGGTCCCAGCCGAAGCCCCAGCGCACGCCGCGGTCCACGTTGACCAGGTCGTCGGCGATCTCCGGGATACGGCGGCTGGAGTACGCCAGCACGTCCAGGGTGACGCGCTCGGCGAACCTGCCGGCCTTGTCGTCCGCGTTCATCACGGACGCCACGCGCTCCTTGACGTTCTCGATCTCCTTCGCGGCGCCCAGCGAGTCGAAGCGCACCTTCGCCTGCGGCCGGTACTCCAGCGTCTTCAGGTCCAGCGCGAGGATGTCCTTGCCGCCGGAGGAGCGGTCCTTCTTGTAGAAGCCGCCGCCGCTCTTGTCGCCCAGCATCTTCTTCTCCACCATCTTCTGGAGGAAGTCCGGGGCGGCGAAGACGTCGCGCTCTTCGTCGTGCGTCAGCGTGTCGTAACAGTTCTTCGCCACGTGGGTGAACGTGTCCAGGCCCACGATGTCCGCGGTGCGGAACACGGCGGACTTGGGACGGCCCATGGCCGGGCCAAAGATCTTGTCCACCTCTTCGATGGTCAGCTCCGACTTCTGCATCTCGGAGATGGTCCGCATCATCCCGTACACGCCGATGCGGTTCGCGATGAAGTTGGTGGTGTCCTTGCCGTAGACGATGCCCTTGCCCAGGACCTCCTCACCGAACTTGTGGACGGCCTTCACGACCGTCGGGTTCGTCTCCTGGCCGGCCACCAGCTCCAGCAGCTTCATGTAGCGCACGGGGTTGAAGAAGTGCGTGACCAGGAAGTTCTTCTTGAACTCCGCGCCGCGCCCCTCCGTCATGCCCACGATGGAGAGGCCGGAGGTGTTGGAGGAGATGATGGCGTCCTTGCGGACGTGCTTCTCCACCTTGGCGAACAGGGCCTGCTTGACGGCCAGGTCCTCCTTCACGACCTCGATGATCCAGTCGCACTCGGCCAGCCGCGGGAGGTCATCCTCCAGGTTGCCCACCTCGATGAAGCCGAGCACCTGCTCGGACACGATGGGGCTGGGCTTCGCCTTGCGCAGGTTGGCGATGGCGCCCTGCGCGAACTTGTTGCGGAACGCCTTGGAGGCGGTGTCCTCGCCCGGCGCGGCCTGGGGCGGAACGATGTCCAGCAGCAGGGCGCGCACGCCGGAGTTGGCCAGATGCGCGGCGATGCCGCTGCCCATCACGCCAGCGCCAAGCACCGCCACTTTTCGGATCCGGGTCGTCATCGGAAATCGGCTCCCTTGAATGGAAGTAGGGGACTGCACAAATGTAGGCGATTGACCCGGAAGTCAACCGGCATTGCCGTCGGGTGTGCTCGCCAGGAGGTCGGCTCCCCGACTACAAGTCGGCCCCCATGGCTCGCCTCGACCCGCACTCGTACAACGACAGCACGCAGCCTGAGACCGAAACGCTGGACTGGAAGGCCCGCGTCGATTTCCGGACGCGCCGCCTGCACGCGGAGGCCACGCTGACCCTCAAGGAGGCGTCAGCAGGCCCCCTCGACCTGGACACCCGCGACCTGGACATCCGCGGCGTGGTGGATGCCCAGGGTCGCCCCTTGCCCTACATCCTCTCTCCTCCCGAGCCCATCCTGGGCAGCCGGCTGCGCATCGAGCTTCCGGCGGGGGTGAAGCAGCTGACGGTGCGCTACCGGACCTCGCCGGAGGCGAGCGCGCTGCAGTGGCTGACGCCGTCGCAGACGGCGGGGGGGCAGCAGCCGTTCCTGTTCAGCCAGTGCCAGGCCATCCACGCGCGCAGCGTGGTGCCGCTGCAGGACACGCCGCGCATCCGCATCCGCTACCGCGCGGCCCTGCGGGTGCCCAAGCAGCTGAAGTCGGTGATGGCGGCGTCCTTCGTGGGGCGGGAGGAGCACGGCGTGGAGGCGGAGGAGCACTACGAGATGCCGCAGCCGGTGCCCCCGTACCTGCTGGCGTTCGCGGTGGGCAGCCTCACGTCCAAGGAGCTGGGGCCGCGCTCGCGCGTGTGGGCGGAGCCGGAGGCGCTGGAGGACGCGGCGGACGAGTTCATGGGCGTGGACGACATGCTCAAGGCCGCGGAGTCGCTCTTCGGGCCGTATGACTGGGAGCGCTTCGACCTCCTGCTGATGCCGCCGTCGTTCCCCTACGGGGGCATGGAGAACCCGCGGCTGACGTTCCTCACGCCCACGCTCATCGCGGGGGACAAGAGCCTGGTGAACGTGGTGGCGCACGAGCTGGCGCACTCGTGGACGGGCAACCTGGTGACGAACGCGTCCGCGGAGCACTTCTGGCTGAACGAGGGCTTCACCGTCTTCGCGGAGCGCCGCATCCTGGAGGCGCTGGCGGGGCCGGAGGTCGCGGCGCTGCACGCGGCCCTGGGGCGCCGCTCGCTGGACGAGGCGCTGCACCACTTCCGCGCGCACCCGCAGCTCACCGCGCTGCGCACGCACCTGACGGGCGTGGACCCGGACGAGGCCTTCTCCCAGATTCCCTACGAGAAGGGCTACCTGCTCTTGCGCGCGCTGGAGGACGCGGTGGGCCGGCCCACCTTCGACGGCTTCCTGCGCCGCTACCTGGCGAAGTACCGCTTCCAGGCGCTGACCACGGAGGAGTTCGTCCGCTTCACGGAGGAAGAGCTGCCGGGCGCGCTGGCGAAGGTGGACGCGGACGGGTACCTGAACCGGCCCGGCGTGCCGATGAGCGCGCCGCGGCCCACCTCCGCGCGGCTGGAGGCGCTGGAGGGCCTGCGCGGGAAGGTGCCTTCGCGGGCGGACACGAAGGACTGGACGCCCACCGAGTGGCAGCTCTTCCTGGAGTCCATGCCGGCGGACACGTCCCAGGACGTCTTCCGCGAGCTGGACGCGAGGTACTCGCTCACCGCGAGCCGCAACTCGGAGGTGCTGGTGGCGTGGCTGGTGGCGGCGCTGCGCGCGGGCTACGACGCGCCCCTGCACCGGGCCGAGGAGTTCCTCGGCGAGGTGGGGCGCATGAAGTACCTCAAGCCGCTCTACAGCGTGCTCGCCTCGTCGCGTGAGCACCGCAAGGTGGCGCGCGCGGCGTTCGAGCGGAACGGGGCGCGCTACCACCCCATCGCGCGGCAGGGAGTGGAGCTCATCCTCAGCCGCGCATGAGACGGCAGGCTACTTGAGGGCCGCGTCCAGGCGCTTCTTGGACAGGGCCAGGTACTCCGGGTTCATGTCGATGCCCACGTAGCGGTGGCCGTGCTTCAGGGCTGCCACGCCGGTGGTGCCGCTGCCATTGAAGGGGTCCAGGATGAGCGAGTTCTCCGGGCAGCTCGCCTCCAGGATGCGCTCCAGCAGGGCCACGGGCTTCTGGGTGGGGTGGCTGCCGAAGGCCTTCTCCTCGCCGCGCGGGGCCGTCTGCGTCCACATGCGGCCGGCGCCGTCGGCGGTGAGCTCCTCGTCACCGGTGCGCGGCAGGGCCCACACGTCGCGCATCTGCTTGCCGCCGTTCTCCGCCTTCATGCGCTGGTAGTTGAAGACGTGCTGGAGCTTGCCGCCGGACTTCGGCGAGGCCCAGATGAGCAGCTCCGTGGAGTGCGTGAAGTAGCGGCACGCCAGGTTGGGGCTCGCGTTGGGCTTGTACCAGGTGACGGTGTTGAGCAGCTTGTAGCCCAGCTTCTGCATGGCGAAGCCGACGTTGAAGATGACGTGCTGGGTGCCGCTCACCCACAGCGTGCCGGACGGACGCAGGAGGCGCTGGCAGGCGGCGAGCCACTTCGTGGTGAAGGCGTGGTCCTCCTCCACCCCGCGCGAGACGTCCCACTGGCCCTTCTGCACGGAGACGCGCTTGCCGCCCTTGCAGGTGGTGCCGCCGTTGGACAGGAAGTACGGCGGGTCCGCGAAGATGAGGTCGAAGGACTGCTCGGGCAGCTGGGCCATCAGCTCCAGGCTGTCGCCCTGCAGCAGCGTGTAGGCCTCCCCGCGCTTCGCGAAGACGCTGTCGTTCTGGGAGCGTCGGACAACCTTCAGGGCAGGGGCAGCAGCTTCCGCGAACATCACGCCTCCGTCTTTGGGACAGACGTCTCTGGGACGCGGCGGACTGTGCGGTCGGTTGGGTGCTACGTAAAGAAATCAGCCTGTATTTGGCTGTAGCAGCCAAAGCGCGCGCGGAAACTTGACGCGCGCGCGGGGGGCTGGAAACACCGCGAGCAGGGCGGGAGCGCCTCTGTCTTTCGAGGCCCTCCACGACCCTGCTCGTGGGCTACCGCGGACGCTGTAGCGCCGAAGGACTACGCCTTCTCGGGCTCGGCGGCCTTCGCGCCCTTCTTGGCGGCCGGCGGGGTGTTCGCGTACTTCTTCTTGAAGCGGTCGATGCGGCCGGCCGTGTCCAGCAGCTTGTACTTGCCGGTGAAGAACGGGTGGCAGTTCGAGCACACTTCCACGCTGAACGAGCCGCGGGTGGACTTGGTCTCGACGACGTTGCCGCACGCGCAGGTGATGCGGGAGGGCGGGTAGACCGGGTGCAGGTCGGGCTTCATGGCTTCTCTCCAGTGCGCCTTGCCCCCGCCCAGGATGGGAGGGAGGTCCAGCGTTGTAGTGGGTCGGGGCTTATAGCGACGCCTCCGGCCTTTCTCAAGGATGCGCGTCCACCCCGGGGGTTTCTCCTCGGGGGCGCCTGCCCCGGGGCCGGCTGGCGGCCAGCCAGGGGGGTGGGAGCTAGGTCGTGCTCGGGGTGGTGGCGGGTGGGAGGGCCTTCGCCGGGGGGGCGGCCCGCCACAGGCGCTTCGCCGTCAGGGCCATGAACACGCCCATGGTGCCGTTGAGGTACAGCCACGCGACGTAGACCTCCTGCCTGGCGATCCAGAACCACACCATCATCGCCAGGTTGAGGGCGTAGACGAGCGCCACCACGCCCAGCGCGGAGAGGATGCCCGCGCGCCGCTTGAAGATGAGCAGCACGATGGTGAGCGGGTTGAGCACCGTGAAGAGCTCGTTCACGACGACGAACGGCATGGGCTGCGGGTTGTCCGGATCATTCGCGAAGAGGCCGTACTTCGCCACGATGAGGATGTGGACCAGGGCCCCCACGGAGAAGCACACGAACCAGATGGCCAGGATGATGCGGTTGGGCCAGGGCGAGCCCCCGCTGGATGTCTCGGATGTTTCAACGGTCATGACTTGTCCTCCAGGGCCTCGCGCAACAGCGTGGCCACGTGCCGCACGTACGGCTCCTGCATGAGTTGATGGTGTCCCCCAGGGACGTCCCTCACGTCCAGTCCCCCCCGGACGAGCGCCTCCCAGCCGCGGTGGCGTGGCACCCCGGGTGAAGGGGTCGCCTCCGTGGCGGCGAGGAGCAGGGCCGGGCCGTCGTAGGGGCTGGGGACGTAGCGGTCCATGGCGCGCAGGTTGGCCTGGTAGACGCGGAACAGGGCGCGCAATTGCTCGCGGCCCGTCGCTTCCTCCAGGAGGCCGGCCTGGATGCCCACGGCGAGGAGCGTCCCCAGCATGGCTTCGTCGTCCATGCGCTCCAGGGCCTCGTCCGGCACCGGCAGGGGCAGGGAGAAGGTCTGGGCCACCGTCTGGGCGAAGGCGACGCGCACGCTGGCGTCGGGGTCCTTCTTCGGGGCATCGCCGGGAGGCGCGCCCACGCCGGGGACGTAGGCATCCACGAGCCCGAGCAGCCCCACGGCCTGGCCTTGCGCGCGCAGTTGGAGGGCCATCTCGAAGGCGATGACGCCGCCGAGCGACCAGCCCGCGAGGAGGTAGGGCCCTTCCGGCTGCTCCTTGCGGATGGCGGCCAGGTACAGGGTGGCCATCTCCTCCACGGTCTCCGCCACGGCATGGCCGGCCTGGAGGCCGCGCGCCTGGAGACCGAAGACGGGCTGATGGGGCCCGAGCAGCCGCGCCAGCTCCGGGTACGCGAGCACGTTGCCGCCACCCGGGTGGACGAGGAACAGGGGCCGGCGGCCGGCGTCGCCCTTCTCCAGCGGGACGAGCGGCGACCACGTGTCCGCTTCCGCGCGCAGCAGCTTCGCCAGGTCCTCCACGGTGGGGTGCTGGAAGAGCGCGGCCAGGGGGACGTCGCGGCCCAGTTGTTCGCGCAGCGCGGCCACCAGGCGGACCGCGAGCAGCGAGTGTCCTCCGAGCGCGAAGAAGCTGGTGCGCACGCCGACGGGCTGCACGCCCAGGACCTCTTCCCACACCTTCGCGAGCTGGGACTCCAGCGCGTCACGGGGCGCGATGAAGTCGTCGGTCTGGGATGTGGAGGCGACCAGGTCCGGCAGGGCCTTGCGGTCCACCTTGCCGTTGGCCGTGAGCGGCAGCGCGTCCAGCACCCCCATCGCCGACGGCACCATGTACTCCGGCAGGTGCCTGCGCAGCTCCTCCTCCACCGCCTTCGGGTCGAGGTCCTTCCCCGGCTTCGCCACCAGGTACGCCACGAGCCGCTTGTCCCCGCCCACCTCGCGCACCACCACCGTCGCTTCCGCGATGCCGTCCTGCCCCAGCAGCGCCGCTTCCAC
>JAFADT010000574.1 GCA_023424585.1 Pseudomonadota bacterium | reverse complement strand
CCGCCTGCGACGTCAGCGGCTCAGCACTCCAGGATGTACTCCGAGTAGACCGACCGGCCGCCCCAATTGTAGAGCCCGCCGCAGTAGCAGCCAAACTCGCCGATCAGCTGGGAGTGCGCGGCGTCGTTGTAGTACCTGCGCAGGTCCGCGTTCGGCACGTTGGAGCAGTCCGGCAGCGGCGCCTCCTGCGTGGCCAGCTCCGCGGCCTCCTCCTCCACCATGGGACCGCCACAGCCCGCTGCCATCAGCGCCGTCGCCAACAGACCACCGAGAATGATTGATCGCATGTGTCCTCCGTGAGGGGGCTCAAACCATACGCGGTCCATCACGGTGCGTGAAACAGGTGCCACGGATTCCAGTGGAGCGGTGGAGCGTGGGCTGCATTGTAAAACAGCGCGTCAGCGCGCCGCCGTCATGGGTGGGCCGGTGGGGTGTGCGCTGGCCGTCTTCTGGACAGAGGCGCCTGATCGGGGCAGATGTGCGTGCACCGATGGCCTCCCGTCCTCCCTCCGTGCGCGCCTCCCATGTCCGGACGCAGAAGACGAAGCAGCTCTCCTCCGGCGCCCGGCGCGCCGTGGGGAAGCGCGCCGGCCCCGGCTGGGGGCGTTGGGCACTCGGCGGCTGGCTGCTGCTCGCCGTCTGGCTCGGCGTGACGTTCGCGCGGCTGCCCGACGTGAGCCTGCTGCGGACGCAGAACCCGCGCACCACCGCGCTCATGGCGCAGCGAGCCGAGGAGGCGCTCGAAGCGGGCCAGAGGCCTCGCGTGCGCCAGACCTGGGTAGCACTCGACGCGGTGGCCCCCCATGTCGTGGACGCCGTGCTGAGCTCCGAGGACGCGCGCTTCTACCGACACGAGGGCGTGGACTGGACCGAGGTGGAGAACGCCTTCGAGCAGTCGGTGCGCGAGGCGCGCCTGGGGCGCGGCGCCTCCACCCTCACGCAGCAGTTGGCGAAGAACCTCTACCTCTCCACGGACCGCAGCCTGCTGCGGAAGGGGAAGGAGTTGCTGATCGCCCGCCAGCTGGAGTCCCACCTGTCCAAGCAGCGCATCCTCGCGCTGTACCTGAACGTCGTGGAGTGGGGCGAGGGCGTCTACGGCATCGAGGCGGCGGCGCGCGAGCACTTCGGCGTCTCGGCGCGGGCGCTCAGCGTGGCGCAGGGCGCGATGCTCGCGGGCATGCTGCCCGCCCCACGCCGCTGGCTGCCGGCCCAGCGGCCCGAGTCTCTGCGCACCCGCGCTGGCGTCATCATCGGGAGGCTGGAGCGCGAGGGGCGCATCAGCGCGACGCAGGCCCGCGAGGCTCAGGCGGAGCTCTCGCGCTACTTCGGCGTGCCGCCCGCGCCCGGCTTCGTGGCGGAGGCCCGCAACGGGCCGCCCGCGGAGAGCTGAGTCCGCCTGCTCGCGGGCGGGGTCATGGGGCCGCGCGGGGGCTGGGCTGGACTCCGGGCCGTGCTCTCGCTCCCGTGGTTCGGTCAGGGGGAACCAGTGGCGCGAAGGGCGGGCTGCGAGCCCGCGACCGTCAGCTCCCCTTGTGCTGCCAGCCTTTGATCTTCGCGTACAGCGAGCTGCGGGAGATGCCCAGCTTCGTCGCCGCGCGCTCCACGTGGCCCCCCTCGCGCGCCAGCACGCGCTCGATGTGGCGGTGCTCCAGCTCCTCCAGCGTGAGGTCGTCGCCCAGCGGCTCCTCCGCGGGCAGGAGGGACTCGAAGCGCAGGGCGCTGCGGGACAGGCGCGTCGCGCCGGACAGCAGCACGGCGCGCTCCAGCACGTTGCGCAGCTCGCGGATGTTGCCCGGCCAGCTGTAGGCCATGAGGGCGCGCTCGGCGTCGGGCTCCAGCTCCACCTGTCCGCGGCCCCTCAGCGCGCCCATCTCCGCCAGGAAGTGGCGCGCGAGCACCAGCACGTCCTCGGCGCGCTCGCGCAGGGGCGGCACGTGGAGGATGAGCGTGCTGATGCGGAAGTACAGGTCGCTGCGGAAGCGCTTTTCTCGCGCGGCCACCTGTAGGTCCTGGTGCGTGGCGGCCACGAGCCGCACGTCCACGCGCCGGTCCTTCACGTCGCCCAGGCGCCGGAAGCGCTTCTCCTCCAGCACCTTGAGCAGCTTGGGCTGGACCGCCACGTCCATGTCCCCGATCTCATCCAGGAACAGCGTGCCCCGGTCCGCCACCTCCAGCAGGCCCGGCTTCGCGGCCACCGCGCTGGTGAACGCGCCCTTCTCATGGCCGAACAGCTCCGAGTCCAACAGGTCCTTCGACAGCGCCGCGCAGTTGAGGTCCACGAACGGGGCCTCCTTGCGCGGACCGCCTTCATGCAGCCAGCGCGCGAGCACGCTCTTGCCGCTGCCCGTCTCTCCGGTGACGAGCACCGGGCTGTCGCTGTCGCGCACGCGCTCCGCCTGGTCGCGCAGCGCGCGGATGGCCGGGCTGTGCCCCAGGAACGGCTCCACCTGCGTGCGCGCCGTGCGCGAGCGGTCCGCCAACAGCCGCTGCCGCTCGCGCCGCTGCGCCACCAGCCGCTCCAGCACGACCTTCAGCACCGACAGCTCCAGCGGCTTGGTGAGGAACTGCTCGGCGCCTTCCTTCACGGCCTGCACCGCCAGCTCGATGGAGCCGTGCCCGGTCAGCACCACCAGGGGCACCGCCGCGTCCAGCTCCTTGAGCCGGGGCAGCAGCTCCAGCGCCGTGCCGTCCGGCAGGCGGTAGTCGATGACCGCCACGTCGGGCCGGTGCGCGCGGAAGCCCTCCTGGGCCTCGGCCACGCTCGTGGCCTCGTCCACGTCGAAGCCGTGCTGCGTGAGGTAGCCCTTCATGCCCAGACGGACGCCAGGCTCGTCGTCCACGATGAGGATGCGGGTGCGGGTCATGACACCTGTGACTGCGAAGTGGGGCCGGTGTTGCCGGCGGGGGAGAGGGCGGGCAGCAGGATGGTCACCTCCGCGCCTCCCTCGGGGTGATTGGACAGACGGATGCGCCCCTGGTGCTCCTCCAGGATGCGCTGGACGATGGACAGGCCCAGGCCGGTCCCTCCCCGCCGCTTGCTGAAGAAGGGCTCGAAGACATGGGGCAGGTCCTCGTTCTTGAAGCCGGCACCTCCGTCATGGACGGTGCAGCGCACCCACGCGCGCCCCGCCTCCTCCACGGGCTCCGCGGTGACGTGGACGGTCGTGCCCGGCGGGGAGTGCTGCACGGCGTTCTCCACCACGTTGCGGAAGACATGGAACAGGCGGCGCGCGTCCATGCGCACCGGCGGCAGCGCCTCCGGCACCGTGCGCTCGAGCTTCACGGAGGCCTTGTCGCTGGTGAGCGCGCAGGCGGACAGGGCGTCGGCGACCACCGCGCCCACCGCGCCATCCGTCCACTCGCCCCGGGTGGGGCGGCCGTACTCGAACAGCTCCTGGGTGAGGTGCGTCAGGCGGCGCACCTCGCCGCGCAGCACGTCCAGGTAGGGCTTGAGCTCCGGCTGGGCGCCATGGGTGGCCTCGATCGCGTCCACGACGGCGGAGATGGAGAAGAGGGGATTGCGCACCTCGTGGGCCACGCCCGCGACGATGGCGCCCATCGCGGCCATCGTCTCGCTCCGGCGCACGTGGGCCTGTAGCTCCAGCAGCCGGGTGACCTCCACCGCCACCAGGATGATGCGCGCATCCTGACTGGCCTGCTCGTCCATCCAGGCGGCGGACAGCTCCCAGGTCCGCCCGGACGCCGCGTCGTGCACCTGGCGGCTGGCGCTGCCGTGCGTCGCGCGCAGCTCCTCCACCAGCGGCGCCGCGCTGGACCAGGGCGCCCCCACGGCCGTCACGGACAGCGGCTGCCCGGAGGGATCCGCTTCGTCGAAGAGCGCGCGGGCCGCGTCGTTGAGCCGGTAGATGACGCCGTCCGCGCTCAGCACCACCAGCGGCGAGGACACCGCGTCGAAGGTGCGGCGCCACTCCGTCGCGGAGCGGCGGAAGCTGTCGTTCAGCCGCTGGCGCAGGTCGTCCGCGAGGCGCCGGTCGGTGATGTCGGTGACGACGCAGCCCAGGTGCACGCTCCCCCGGTCGTCCAGGCCGGAGGCCGCGGCGCGGCTGCGCACCCAGCGCACGCGCCCGTCCGCGCAGATGATGCGGTGCTCGATCTCCACCTCCGTGCTGGGGGCCAGCGCCAGCGACTCGATGCACTCGCGATAGCGCGTCCGGTCCTCCGGGTGGATCATCTCCGCCCACAGCGGCGAGGGCGCGCCCTCCGGACCCGCGCCGCTGAAGGCGCTGGGCGGGTAGCCGGTGGTGCGCTCCACGACGGGCGTGCAGTAGAAGTCACGCAACCCGCCGTCCCGCAGCTTCCCACCCCACAGGTAGTCCGGCAGCGACCGGGTGAGCACGTCCAGGCGGCCCTCGTGCTCCTGGAGCGAGGCCTCCGTGCGCATCCGCTCGGTGACCTCCGACAGGGACGCGATGACGCCCAGCACCGCGCCGCCCGCGCCGCGCACGCGCGAGTAGCTGCCGAACCAGAAGCGCGTCTCGCCGGGCGCCGCGGGCGTCTCCACCTGGAGGCTCAGGTCCTGGAGGGGCGCGTCCGACTCCAGCGCGCGGGCCAGCCGGGGCGCGAGCGCCGTGCCCAGCGCGGGCAGCACCTCCGTCACGTGGCGGCCCAGGTGCGCCTCCACCGGCAGGCCGTTCATCGCGGCGAGCGCGGCGCTGACGTGCACGTAGCGCAGGTCGCGGTCGTAGAACGCGAAGCCCACCGGCGTGATGTCCATCACCGCGTCGCGCAGCGCCCGCGCATCATCCGCCTGGGCCCGCAGCCGGGCGCACTCGCGCTCGCGCTGTGTCAGCGCCCGCAGCGCGAGCCCGGCGCCCACCGCCGCCAGCGCGAACGCGCTCGCCGTCAGCAGGGCCACGCGGACGCCCGGGGGCTGGCCTTCGCTCCAGGTCCCGACCAGCCCCAGGAGCACCGCGCACGCGGCGGCGACGGCGAAGCTTCGGACGAGGAGGGGAGTCAAGGAGGACGTGAGCATGGCGCGCGCCGAGCGCGGTTCACTCTACGATTCCTCGCATCGAGTTGCATCGTCGCGCGGCCCCAGCCAACGCGGTCATTGGACGAAGGTTCAGGGAAGGCCGCCAAATCCGCTCCTCGCGGTGAAAGCAGCCAGGCGCCGGGGGGGGCGGCCCCGCGAGAAGGCCGCGAGGCCGCGCGGGCAGGCGCTCTCCCGCCGCGCGGCGCGGAGCCCCTCAGGCGGGCGGACTGGCGATGATCTCCGGCGGCCCCGGCCGGCTCGGATCATGCGCCGGTGGATCCTGGATGCCCGGCTCCACCTCGGGGTCCTGCCGGGGCGGCGGGGGCTCCCGGCGCCGGGGCTCGCCCGGTGGTGGGTCCTTCTCCGGCGCGGGCGGCCGCGGCGGCTCGATCTCAGGCGTGGGCTTCGGATCCGGCTCCTTCACCGGCTTCGCGGGCGGATTCGTCTGTGGATGCGTCGGCATGCACCTCCACACTGCGCACGCCGCGCTCCCAGGGAACCGCCGCGCCCGTCTCGTCGCGGCCGGCTGCGCGGTTTTCGACAGGAGCACCGGCGTCCGCGCGGCGGGCGTGGGCCCAGACCTCCACGACCGGCTCGATGCGCGGGGTGAGCTGGAGCATGGAGCTGGGGAAGCAGCGCGCCGGCAGCCGGGCGAAGAGCTCGCGGACGTCCTCCGCCTCGCGCGGGCTGGCCACGGCGACATGCGGCCGGACGATGAGGTCGGTGAACTGGGCAGCCTGCTCGGGGCCTCCGCTCACCAGCCGGGCGGTGGCGCAGCTCTGGTAGAAGAGCACGTCCACGCCGGCCTCCCGGGCCCCGTCCAGGAACGCGTGCAGCGTGCGCCCCTCCACCGCGCCCACCAGCAGCGCCTCCGGGTCCCACCGCCCGTCCTCGGGGCCACCCTCCCGGCCACCCAGCGGACAGCCGATGGGCACGGGGGGCGCACGGTCGCTCGTCAGCACCGCGCCCCTCGCGCCCTGCCAGTAGAGGCGCGTTTCGTATTCGGTGACGGAAGCGGAGGTCATCGGGCATCTCCTCGGCGAGGTGCAGGCACGCCGCGCCTTCAACAGCCATGCCTGGGCATTGCTCTACATCCCGTGAACCCCTGCCCTGAAGGTCGAGCCCCTCCAGCCAGGCCGGTGATCGCGAGGCCACAAGCAAGGTGGCCCGATTGCAGCGCACTCACAACAGCCCTTTCGGACGATTACGCCTCCGCCGTACTCGCTGCACATCACGCGCCTCAATGCCTGACACGGGGGGCGGCATGAACGAAGTGCGACGCGGTGGGGAGCGGTGTTCGTTGACTGTATGGCTTTGCGATGACTTCCAGGGCCGGACGGCCTGAGGACCCGCCTCACGCGAGGGGTGCGCCCTGGCGTGGAGGCCCTTCTTGAATCGACCCATGCAAGAACGACCTGAGGCACCGATGGCAGAGGCGTATGCAAGTCAGCTCATCCAGGCACCCGCGGACGTGGTCTGGGACCGGGTGGAGGGCTTCGACAGCCTTCCGCGCTGGCACCCGGGCGTCGTCTCCAGCGAACGGGTGACGCGCCCGCGGTGCGGCCCGCTGCGCCGGCTGACCACGCGCGACGGCGAGGTGTACCTGGAGGTGCGGCTGGAGCACGACCCTCGTTCGCGCAGCTATGCGTACGCGATGCTGGAGGGCCCGCTGCCCGTGCGCGACTACGTGGCGAAGCTGCGGGTGACGCCGGTGACGGCGACCGGGCAGACCTTCGTGGAGTGGCACGCGACGTTCCGCCTGACGCCCGGCCACGAGGGCGAGACGGCCGCGCTGAGCCAGTGGATCCGCGACGAGTTCTTCGCGCGGGGCCTGCGGGGGCTGGCGCACACCTTCCTGCCGCCTCCGCCCCGGGTGCCGGCGCCGGAGCTGGAGTGGCGGCGCTGAAGGCCCTGCACGGCCGCTGGAGGTCGCGCGCCGGCCCTGCGTCCGCGCGGGGCCGAGCGACTCCGGCGGGCCTCGAAAGGTTCGACCCGGACGTTCCGCCGCCGTCCTGGCCCGGGACGGTGGGAATCCCCCTTCGCGCTCAGGCAGGCTGGGGCCACACCTGGAGCAAAGGGGACCATGGACATCATCCTGAACGACAAGCAGGGCGCGAAGGTGAAGCTGGAGCGCATCCCCACGACGCCGCCGAAGAAGGCGGACCGGGGGGAGGCGAAGGCGGAGTTCGACGCCCTGGGCGAGGAGCTGTTCGACCTGCAGGACCTGCTGTGGGGCGCGAAGATGAACTCCGTCCTCATCGTGCTCCAGGGCCGCGACACCGCCGGCAAGGACGGCACCATCAAGCACGTGGTGGGCAGCCTCAACCCGCGCGGCGTGTCCGTCACGTCCTTCGGCGTGCCCAGCGCGGAGGAGCTGGAGCACGACTTCCTCTGGCGCGTTCACCGCAAGACCCCGCGGCTGGGCGAGTTCTCCATCTTCAACCGCTCGCACTACGAGGACGTGCTGGTGGCGCGGGTGAACAACCTGGTCCCCAAGGCGCTCTGGCGGTCGCGCTACCAGCACATCCGCGACTTCGAGTCCCTGCTCTCCGAGCACGGCACCCTCGTCCTCAAGTTCTTCCTCCACATCAGCCAGGGCGAGCAGGAGCGGCGCCTGCTGGCGCGCGAGGAGGAGCCGCGCAAGGCGTGGAAGATCTCCGCGGGCGACTGGGAGGACCGCAAGCACTGGGCGGACTACACGCGCGCGTATGAAGACGTGTTCGCACGCACCTCCACCGAGCGGGCGCCCTGGCACCTGGTGCCCTCGGACGCCAAGTGGTACCGCAACCTGGTGGTGGCCCGCGCCGTGGTGGAGGCCCTGCGCCCCTACCGCGAGGTGTGGCAGGACCGGCTGGACGCGGTGGGCAAGGAGAAGAAGGCGGAGCTGCGCGCCTGGCGCAAGAAGCGCTGATCCACGGCTTCCCGCGTCATCCATGACGCGAAGGCGCCTTTCGCGCGTCATGGGTGGCGCTGACCCGGCCGTGACATGGGGATGGGACAACGCGCGCGGTCATCCGTCCCGGTGTGTCGCCGGGCGGTCACCCCCGGAGCCCTGTCGACATGGAACGAACCGCGTCGCCGTCGAGCAAGGACCTCATCGCCCGCACGCGTCCCTTCGCTGCCCAGGACACCGCTCGCTCCCTCTGGGCGCTCGCCACCACCTATGCGGCGCTCGCGGGCGCGGCGGCGCTGGCGGTGGCCGCGCCCTGGTGGCCCCTGCGCATCGTGGGGGGCCTCATCGAAGCGCTGGTCCTCATCCGCTGCTTCATCCTCTTCCACGACGCCATGCACGGGGCGCTGCTGCCCACGTCCCGGTGGGCCAAGGCCCTCTTCCAGGTGCAGGGGCTGCTCACGCTCACGCCGGCGCGCATCTGGAACGACACGCACAACCATCACCACGCCAACACCGCGCGCATCGCGGCGGACTCGGCGGGCACCTTCGTCACCTGGACCACGGACCAGTGGCGCAAGGCCAGCCGCGCCCAGCGGCTGGGCTACGTGGTGGAGCGTCACCCGGTGACGCTGCTGTTCGGCTACTTCACCGCGTTCCTCTACAGCCTGTGCCTCCTGCCGTTCGTGAAGAACCCGAAGCGCTACTGGACGTCCGGGCTCGCGCTGGGCCTGCACGTCGCGCTGTCCGTGGCCGTGTGGCACTTCCTGGGGCTGGGCGCGTACCTCACCGCCTTCGTGGGGCCGCTGTTCGCCTCGTATGCGCTGGGCACGTACCTGTTCTACGCGCAGCACAACTTCGACGAGGTGGCCATCCTGCCGGAGGCCGCGTGGAACCACGCGGACGCGGCGCTGGAGGCGAGCAGCTACATGCGCTTCGGGCCGGTGATGGAGTGGTTCACGGGCAACATCGGCTACCACCACGTGCACCACCTCAACCCGCGCATCCCGTTCTACCGGCTGCCGGAGGCGATGGCGGCCATCCCGGAGCTCCAGGGGCCGCACGTCACCACGCTCTCGGCCAAGGACATCGTGAGCTGCTTGCGGCTGAACCTGTGGGACCCGTCGCTGAATCGGATGGTGCGCTACCGCGACGCGCAGCCGGCGCCCGGCGCCTGAGGAGCCACGGCCCGGCGGGTCCGTTCGAGACCCGCCCGAGGAACCCGCCGGACCGGGCGCTCAATGCTCCAGCAGGGCGTGCAGGGCGGTGGCGTGCGCCTCCTCCTCGTCGAGCAGCTCCTCCAGGAGCCGCCGCGTGGTGGGGTCGTGGTCCGCGAAGGAGTGGAGCAGGCCGCGGTACGTCGCGATGGCGACGCGCTCCGCCGCCAGGTTCTCGCGCAAGAGCTCCACCAGCGTGCGTCCGTCGTCGTCCTGGGTATCACCTTGGGACATGAGTCCTCCCACCACGAAATCCGGCCGGCCGCCCAACTGCTGGATGCGCTCGGCGAGCCGCAGCGCGTGGTCCTGCTCGTCGCGCGCGTGCAGGCCGAACACGCTCCGCATCGCCTCGTGACAGGCGCCCCCGGCCATGAGGGCGTGGCGCGTGTAGCGCCGGACGCAGAGGACCTCGCTCGCGAGCGCGGCGTTGAGCAGCGTGAGGCGGATCCCCGGGTCGATGATGGAGGACGGCGGGCGGTCCATGGGATTGCCTCCAGGCGGCTGCATGTCGGGAAGCTGGAGGGTCCTGGGAGGGATGGCCATCCCACCTGCCCCCGCGGGCCGGTGACGTCGCGCCTGTCCGTCCCGCCCCGGGGCCCGTTGCTCCTGGAAGGGGCTGTCGCCGACGCCTGCCTCCACGCCGGGCACGGGCCAGGACGTCGTCCGCGAACGTCCCTCGCGGCCTCGGGGGCGGAGGAGGGCGTTCGGGGTTAGTCTTCGCCAATGAGCTCGCGCCCATCCAGCCGGCCGTCCGTCGTCGTGGCGGAGCTGGGGCCCACGAACACCGGGAAGACCTACCGCGCCATCGAACGGATGCTCGAGCACGACTCCGGCCTCATCGGGTTGCCGCTGCGCCTGCTCGCCCGGGAGGTCTACGACCGGGTGACCGCGAAGGTGGGCGAGGGCCGGGTCGCGCTGATGACGGGCGAGGAGAAGCGCGTGCCGCCCCGGCCCGACTACTGGATCTGCACCGTCGAGGCGATGCCGACGGACCGCGAGGTCGACTTCCTCGCGGTGGATGAGATCCAGCTCGCCGCGCACCGGGAGCGCGGGCACGTCTTCACGGACCGGCTGCTCCACGCGCGAGGCCGTAAGGAGACCTGGTTCCTGGGCGCGGACACCATGCGGCCCATGGTGCAGGCGCTGATTCCGCATGCGTCCATGAAGCGCGCCACGCGGCTGTCGCAGTTGCGCTACTCCGGGCGTCGCTCGCTGAAGAGCCTGCCGCCGCGCTCGGCGGTGGTCGCGTTCTCCGCGGACCGCGTGTACGAGCTGGCGGAGTCGCTGCGCCGCCTGCGGGGCGGGGTGGCGGTGGTGCTGGGCGCGCTGTCGCCGCGGACGCGCAACGCGCAGGTGGCGATGTATCAATCCGGCGAGGTCCAGTACCTCGTGGCCACGGACGCCATCGGCATGGGGTTGAACCTGGACCTCAACCACGTGGCCTTCGCGACGCTGTCCAAGTTCGACGGCGCCGAGCAGCGCGACCTGTACCCCGACGAGCTGGCGCAGATCGCCGGCCGCGCGGGGCGCCACCTCAACGACGGGAGCTTCGGGGCGTTGAACACGCTGCCGGAGCTGTCGCCGCGCCTCGTCTCCGCCATCGAGTCCCACCGCTTCCCGGCGGTGCGCAGCCTCATCTGGCGCAACTCCTCGCTGGACTTCTCCAGCCCGGAGGCGCTGCTGGACTCGCTGTCGCGGGCGCCGCGAGACAGCGCCTTCATCCGGGTGGAGCGCGCGGACGACTTCGACGCGCTCAAGGGACTGGCGGCGGTGCCCGCCATCCGCGAGCTCACCCCCGACAAGGCCGCCGTGGAGCTCCTGTGGCAGGTCTGCCAGGTCCCGGACTTCCGCAAGGGCCTCTTCGGGCAGCACGTCGCGCTGCTGCGCGAGGTGTTCCTCCAACTGACGGCCGGGGACGGGAGGCTGGACCCCGCGTGGCTGACACGGCAGGTGTCGCCGCTGGACGATGCGTCCGGGGACCTCCACACGCTGATGGATCGGCTCGCGGCCATCCGCATCTGGACGTACATCAGCCACCGCCCGGGCTGGCTGCACGACGCGGCGGAGTGGCAGGAGCGCACGCGCCGCATCGAGGACGCGCTGGGCGATGCCTTGCACGAGCGGCTGGTGGAGCGCTTCGTGCAACGCGCCGCGAGGCGGAGCGCGCGCCGGTTCGTGAGGGCCAGCACGCAGCCACGGTCGGAGGGCTCGGACAGTCCGTTCGCCAAGCTGGGGCGACTGTTGACGGAGGTGCCGGGCGCGGACAGCGGGCTGATGACGGAGGAGCAGTTCGTCCAGCGCGTGGTGGACGCGACGCACGACGCCTTCGAGGTGGACGCGGCGGGGCGCATCTCGTTCGAGGCGCAGCCGCTGGCCCGGCTGGTGCGGGGGCGCGACCGGCGCTCGCCGCAACTGGCGCTGGCGGAGCCGGAGGTGTGGACGGGCGGCGCGCGGCAGCGCCTGGAGCGCCGGCTGGTGGCGCTGGCGAGGGACCTGGTCACGGAGGCCATGGGAGGCTTTCCCGCGGAGTCCTTCACGGGAGCGGGCCGCTCGCCGGTGATGCGAGGCATCGCGTACCGGCTGGCGGAGGGGCTGGGCGTCATCTCCCAGGGCGAGGCGCGCGAGCAGTGGCGGCTCCTGGACGAGGAGTCGCGTGAGCGATTGAGGGCGCACGGCGTCCACGAGGGCCCGCGTTTCCTCTACGTCGCGGAGGCCCTGGCGCCCCAGGCGCTGGAGCGGCGGGCCATGTTGACGGCGCTGTTCAACCAGGCGCCGTGTCCGCAGGGCGTCCCCCAGGAGCCGGTGCTGAGCGTCGCGGCGCTGGCGGGCCGGAGCGCGCGGGCCTTCGGCTACGAGGTCATCGGGCCGGTGGCGCTGCGCATCGACATCATGGAGCGGCTGGGGGAGGCCGTGCGCAATCCCCAGGGCGCCCGTCAGGCGCACGCGCTCTTGCAGCAGCTGCGGTTGGAGGGCGGCGTGCGCGCGCAGGTCCTGCG
>JAFADT010000495.1 GCA_023424585.1 Pseudomonadota bacterium | reverse complement strand
CCGTCGTGTCGAGCGTGGCGAAGAGCTGATCCGCCACCAGCACCGCGCTGCCCGTCAGCGCGCGCATCAGCGACGACTTGCCCGCGTTCGTGTAGCCCACCAGCGCCACGCGCAGCTGGTCGCGGCGCGCGTAGCGGCGCTGGTCCTGGTCCTTCTGGATGGCGGCCAGCCCCTCGCGCAGCTCCGCCAGCCGGTCGCGGATGCGGCGGCGGTCCAGCTCCAGCGCGGAGTCACCGGAGCCTCGGCCCTGCTGGCGCTCGCGGCCGCCCGGGGCTTCGCGCAGGCGCGGGGCCAGGTAGTTGAGCCGGGCGATCTCCACCTGCATGCGCGCCTCGTGGCTCTTGGCGTGCCGGTGGAAGATGTCCACGATGACGCCCGCGCGGTCCAGCACCTGCACGCCCGTGGCGCGCTCCAGGTTGCGCAGCTGACTGGGGGACAGCTCGTGGTCCACGACCACCGCCGTGGGCCTGGGGCCGGGCTCGATGGCGGGGGCCTCCGCGTCCGCGTCCAGCGCCATGTCCGCGTCCGGGAGGTCGTCGTCGGCCTCGTCGGGCGCGGCCTCCGCGTCCGCGTCACCGGGAGCGCTCGGGGCGTCGAGGGCGTCGTCCTCGGCCCCGGCTTCGGCCTCCCACTTCTCCCGAGCCTTCGATGTCTTGCCTTGGGCGCCCGAGGGAATGACGCCCGAGCCGCCGGTGAGCGCGGCCAGCTCCTTGAGCTTTCCGGAGCCGAGCACCGTGCCGGTGGCCAGCCGCTGGCGGCGCTGGGACACGGTCGCCACCGCGTCGAAGCCCAGCGTGTGCACCAGCCGCTTCAGCTCCGCGAGGTCCGCGGCATGCGCCTCGTCCGTCACCCCGGGAAGCTGGACACCGACGAGGACGGCGCGCGGGCGCTCGGGAAGGGTTTTCGCCATGCCTGGCTCGTAACACGTCGGGCGCCCGGATGAGCGGGCGGGTGGGCTCGTTCGCGGGCCCTGCTCGGGCTCCAGGGGGGCGGCGGGTGGCCAGCCGCTGCTCGACGCTCGCGACGGAGAGGACCGGGGCACGCGTTCGTGCGACGGTAGGCATGCGAAGAAGCGCGTCCACTCCGATGCCCGCCGAGACCCCATGACGCCCCTGCGTGGTGATGTCGCTGTCCTGCTGGAGAACGCCCCTCCAAAGCGCCAAGCGCTGGCGGAGGCCGCGTTCGTGTTCTTCGCGGTGCTGGGTCCGTCGTCGGTGGCCCGGCTGGGCCGGGGCGCCGCCGTGGCGGTGGAGCTGGCGCTGCTTGCATGGGGGCTGATGCTCCTGCGGCCCTGGGAGTCCTCGCGCCGGGGCGCGTGGTGGGGCGTGCTGGGCCTGGTGGTGGCGCTGTCGGGCGCGGGCGCGGGCGCGTGGGTGGCGTCGGACGCGGAGATGGCGAAGGGCTTCTCGCTGTCCATGGCGCCGCTGGTGGTCCGGGCGCTGGGCATGTGCCTGCTGGTGGCGGTGCTGTTGTGGCGCGACGGCCAGGGTCCCGCGCAGGTGGGGCTGGTGCGCGAGGGCTGGGCGCGCGAGCTGCTGCTGGGCGGGGGAGTGCTGGTGGGGACGTACGCGGTGCACCTGGCGGCGTCCGTGCCGCTGGCGGCGGTCGCGGTGGCGTTGAAGCTGGCGGGCCAGGAGCTGGCGGCGCGAAAGGGCATGGCGGCGGCGCTGCTGGACACGGGGCTGGGCATCCCGGCCTTCGCGGCCATCATGGTGGTGGTGACGGGCTTCGAGGAGTTCGTCTTCCGGGGCTTCCTGGTGCCCCGGCTGAAGGTGGTGCTGGGAGGCTGGGTGCCGGCGGTGCTGGGCGCGGCGGCGCTCTTCTCCGTGGGGCACTTCTACGAGGGCACGCTGGCCGTCTTCCAGACGTTCGTGATGGGCGCCTGGTTCGGCTTCGTCCTCTGGTACCGGGGGCGGCTGCTGCCGCTCATCGTGGCCCACGCCGCCTTCAACACCATCAGCTTCGCGCTGATGCTCTGGCTGTCGCGCTCCGGCCTGCTGGAGAAGCTGCCGCCCCTCTGAGGTGAGGAGCGGCATGACCCATCGATTGGTTCTTGCAGCGACTTAGTCGAGGAACCCCACGCACGCGCTCGCGTCAGGCCTGGGGCGCCTGGGTCTGCGCGGAGCGCCGCCGCAGCCAGTTGCGCAGGAAGGCCTTCACCTCCGGATGCTGCGACTGACGGAAGTGGTCCGGCGGGCCGTACTCCACCACGCGCCCCTCGTGCATCAGCGCCAGGTTGTCCGCCATGCCGAAGGCGGACGCCACGTCCGGCGTGATCACCAGCGACGTGGCGCCCAACTGCTGCTTGCCCGTGGTGATGATCTCGTTCACCGCCGCCGTGGTGAGCGGATCCAGGCCCGCCGTGGGGTCGTCGTAGAGGAGGATCTTCGGCTGGAGGATGGTCGCGCGCGCGAAGCCCACGCGCTTCTGCATGCCGCCGGACAGCTCTCCCGGGAAGCGCGTCGCCGCGTGTGACAGCCCCACCTTCTCCAGCGTCTCGTTCACCGTCTTCGTGATGTCCGGCTCGGACATCTTCGTGCGCTCGCGCAGCGGGAACGCCACGTTGTCGAAGACGTTCTGCGAGTCGAACAGCGCGTTCGCCTGGAAGAGGATGCCCAGCTTGCGGCGCATCTGGTTCAGCTCGGGCTCGTTCATCTTCGCCACCTCCGCGCCCTCCACCAGCACCACGCCCCGGTCCGGCCGCATCAGGCCCATGATGTGCTTCATCAGCACCGTCTTGCCCGAACCCGACACGCCCATCAGCACGCAGGTCGTGCCCTCCGGCACCACCAGGTCCACGCCCCGCAGCGCCGCCTGCCCGCCAAACGACTTGTGCAGGTCCCGCACCTCGAGGGTCAGCTTCGGCGCCGGCGCCTGGCTCGCGTCACTCATCGCCCCGGCACCCTAGTGCGAGCCCTCCCGCCACGCGAGGCCTCCCGCCATGCGGCGGTGCCTGCCCGCCTATCCCGCCACCACCGGCAGCGACAGGCCGAAGCACGTGCCGGTCCTCGACGTGGAGACCACCTCCAGCGTGCCGCCATGCGCCTCCGCGATGCGCCGCGAGAGGAACAACCCCAGCCCCAGGCCCGAGGAGCCCGCCCCCCGCGCGAAGCGCTCGAAGAGCGTGGGCAGCTGCTCGGCCGGGATGCCCGTCCCCTGGTCGCACACCGTCACCTCCACCCACTCCCCCTCCGGACGCGGCCGCGTTCGCAGCGCCACGTCCACGGGCCGCCCCGGCGGCGAGTACCTGTGCGCGTTCGCCACCAGGTTCTCCAGCACCTGCCGCACGCGGGCGGGGTCCGCCACCGCCACCAGCTCCTCGGGCCCCTCCACACGCACCGGGCGCTCCGGCGTGGTCGCGGTGGCGGCCAGCTCCCGTGCCAGCCCCGCCAGGTCCACCCACTGGAGACGCAGGCTGAAGAGCCCCTGGTCCAGCCGCCCCACGTCCAGCAGGTCGTTGATGAGCCGGGTGAGGGAGCGCAGCGACTGGGTCGCGCCCTCCGCGTCCCGGTGGTCCTCCACGTCCTGCTGCCGCTCCGCCCGCCGCTGGATGAGCAGGAGGCGGGCCTCCAGGGGCCGCAGGTGGTTGGCCATGTCGTGCGCGAGCACGGTGATGAGCTCCTCGGCGGCCTTGCGGCGCGCCTGCTTCACGGCCAGCTTCGTCAGCTCCTGCACCAGCTCCACCCGGTGGACCATCATGCCCACGCAGCGCGCCATCGCCTGGAGGAAGCGCAGGTCGTGCTCGGTGAAGAAGTCCTCGCGCGCCGACGCGACGTTGACGACGCCGCGGACCTCCATCCCGATGGGCAGGGGGACCATCAGGACGGAGCGCACCCCCAGCCGGTGCTTGATCCCCGGCAGCTCCTCCGGGTCGTCCATCAGGCGGCCGGAGCTGAACGGCTGCTCCGTCTCGTACACCTGGACGGCGCGGCCGCCGTTGGCCAGTTGGAGCCGGTCCAGCCCCAGCGACTTCTCCATGCGGGCCATGGGCGTGTCGCTCGCGCCCAGCGCGACCAGGCACTGGGTGCCATGGTCGATGACGAAGACGTCCACCTTGTCCGCGTTCAGCAGCTCCGAGATGAGCTGCCCCGCGAAGTCCAGCGTGGGCCGCAGCTCCGCGGCGGGGTGCGCCAGCAGCTGCTCCAGCGCCCGCAGCCGCAGCTCCGCCCAGGCCCCCCCGTCCGGTCCTGCCTTCGCGTCGCCCATGCGCCAACAGTGGGGACGCCCGCCGCCCGGAGCCACCGCGCCGGGGGACTCCCCCGGTCAGCGCGCCGTGGACGACGCCCGCTCCCCCGCCCGGGGCTCAAGCACCCACACCCTGCCGCCGCTGGCGCGGAGCATCTGGCCGTGGCGCCACCCACCCTCCGGGCCCGCGAGGAGCGCGCCGGGCGCGGCGAGGCCCTCTGGCGTGCCCGGCCGCTCCAGTGGGGCAGCGCGTCTCCAGGTCCGCGAAGCGGCGGACCTCGGGCGCGGCGCGCGGGTGCCGCGCCCTGAGCCTCAGCGCAGCTTCATGCACTTGGGACGCGCCATCAGCCGGTCCACGTAGGCCTCCAGCCCGGGCCGGCCCGTCGCACCGCCCAGCATGCGCTGGTAGATGAACATGGAGCCGATCATCACGTCCGCCGCGGTGAACCAGTCGCCGAAGAGGTAGGGGCCGTCCCCCAGCTCGCGCTCCACGGCATCCAGCGCCTGCGGGTACTCCACCCACCCGCGCTGCGGCAGCAGGGGGAGCTTCGACATGTGGTCGCCCATGGACGGCTCCAGCTGCGACGTCGAGTACACCATCAGCGACAGGTACCGGCCGCGCTCCGGCGCATCCACCTTCGGCGCCAGCTTCGCCTGCGGATACCTGTCCGCGATGTAGAGACAGAGGGCCGTGTTCTCGAACACGCGCGCGGCTCCATCCACCAGCGCGGGCAGCTTGCCGGCCGGGTTCACCGCGAGGAACTCCGGCGACTTCTGCTCCCGCTTCTCCAGGTCGATGGGCACGATCTCGTACTCGACCCCCGCCTCGTCGAGCATCCACTTGCCAATGACCGCCCGGCTGCGCGGATTGAAATAGAGCTTCATTCGGACACCTCCCGTGAGCACCCCGTGGACCGCGCCCCGGACAACGCCCGGAGCGCGGGCCGCATTCGCTCACATCCGGCGCGGCTAGGGCACCACCTTCGTTGCGGGCGCCCCGGACGGCGCCTCCAGCTTCTGGAGCGCCTCCGCCGCGTTGGCGTTCTTGGGGTCCAGCTCCAGGGCCTTGCGGTAGTTCACGCGCGCCCGCGCCTTGTCGCCGACGGCGAGGTACGCCTCCCCCAGGCTGTCGTAGACGTTGCCCACCCGCGGGAACATCTCCACGTTGAGCTTGAAGACTTCGACGGCGTCCGCCGCGCGCTTCATCCGGAGCAGCTTGTAGCCCAGGCTGTTGAGCTCCCCGTCGGAGAAGTCATACGCGTCCGGCTTCGAGGCCTTCAGCTCCCGGTAGTACGCGAGGGTCTTCGCGATGGGCTCCCGGTCGAGCCGCCTGCTCAGCAGCTCCCGGATGCCCTCGCGGGGCGCCTGGGGCGGGATGCCGTGGAGCACGCTGAACAGGCCGACGGACAGCTCCTTGAGCTTGTCGCCGCGCGCCGTGTTGTCCAGGAGGATGACCACCTCCCTGCTCGCGGGCACGCGGTAGATGCGCGAGCTGAACCCGTTGAGGCCGCCGCTGTGGCCGATGGTGGCGAGCACCGTCTTGCCGTCGCTCAGCGGCAGCGGGTCCATGCGCAGGCCGAAGCCGTAGTTCTCCAGGCCGGGCGTGAACATCCGCTGCTTCAGGGCCTCCGGCAGCAGCGTGTTCTCGTAGAGCGCGCGGTCCCAGCGGTAGAGGTCCTCCACCGTCGAGTACAGCGACCCGGCGGCGTACGGCAGGGACATGTCCAGGTAGGTGGCGTTCACGTAGCCGTCCGGCGAGCGCTCGTAGCCGCTGGCCCGCTTGGGGAGCACCGTGGTGGAGACGTCGTAGCCGGAGTCCTTCATGCCCAGCGGCGTGAAGATGCGCTCCTGCACCGCCTCCGCATACGTCTTGCCGGTGACGCGCTCGATGATGGCGCCCAGCAGGTAATAGCCGGAGTTGTTGTAGGCGAACTTCGAGCCGGGCTCGAACTCCAGGTCCCCGCTGGCGAACTGCTTCACGAAGTCCGCGACGGGGTAGGGGTTGCGCGACACCTTGGAGAAGAAGTCCGGCGCGTTCGTGTAGCTGGGGATGCCGGACGTGTGGTTGAGCAGGTGGGTGAGGGTGATGCGCGAGCCCGTGTCCTTGCGGTAGTCCGGCAGGGCCGACGCCAGCGTGTCGTCGAGCTTCAGCTTCCCCTCCGCGACCAGCTGGAGGATGACCATGGCCGTGAACTGCTTGGTCACGGACGCGATGCGGAACTTCGTGTCCGGCGTGTTGGGCACGCTCCATTCGAAGTTGGCCTGGCCATAGGCCTTCTTCAGGACGATGCCCTTCTCGTTGGCGACGAGCGCCGCGCCGTTGAACTGGCGCAGCTGGTGGTACTGCGTCAGCAGCCGGTCCAGCGCCTGCTGCCGCGTCGCCGCGCCCGCGGCGACAGGGATGCACAGCAGGGCCACGGTCAGCACGCCCAGGAGGCGCGACGGGTTCCAGCGCATTCGGTCTCTCCCTCGCATGAGCCTACACGCGCCTCAGACGTGGGTCGATTGCGTCCGGGACCCCTTCGGGGGGAGGGAGGGCACGAAGAAGAAGGCGGGCAGGGCCAGCACCCCCGCGACGAGGCAGGCCCCCTCGCCCAGCGTCGCCAGCAGCCCGAAGCCCGCCAGGGCCCGGTTGTCGGAGAAGAGGAGCGACGCGTAGCCGATGATGGTCGTGGAGGAGCACAGCGCCACCGCGCCGCCCGTGTCGTCCATCACCCGCGTGAACGACCCGGGGCCCTCCCGCCGGTAGCGCAGCACCAGGTTCGCCGCGTAGTCCACGCCGATGCCGAAGGTGATGGGCAGCACCACGAAGTTGAGGAAGTTCAGCCGCAGCCGCAGCGCCGCGGCCAGCCCCACCAGCCACACCACCCCCATCAGCAGGCCCAGCAGCACGGCCCCCGCGAACGCGGGCTGCCGCACGACCGCGAGCACCAGCACCGTCACCGCGAGGAACGCGAGCAGCGTGGCCCGGGGCCCGTCGTGCAGGACGGAGTCGTTGATGTCCACGATGAGCAGCGGGCGCCCCGTGGCCAGCGCGGGCACGCCCGCGTCCTGGATGGCGCCCCGGACGAGGTTCGTGAGCCGCCGCCCATACGTCGCGTCGATGGAGCCCACCTGCCGGGGGTAGGCGAGCGCGACGCGCCCCACGGTGCCGTCCCGCTCGGTGAGCGGCTGCCGGAGCGCGGCGGGCAGGTCCTCCCACGTGGGAGGACGCGCGTCCGCGGGAGGCAGGAAGCGGGAGGCCTCGTCGCGCTCCGCCGGGGACAGCCGCGCCACCCGGTCCTCCGGCAGCAGCCGGCGCAGCGCGTGGATGAGCGGCAGCTTCGCGGCCACGTCCCGCGGCATCAGCGTCTTTGCGGTGCGCACCTCTCCAAGCGGCGCGTCGGAGCCGAAGGCCCGCTGCCGCGCGTCCAGCGCCGCGACGACCCGCTGGAGGTCCTGGGGCGTGTCCGCGACGATGGCGATGGGCGTGAGGTAGGTCTGGAAGACCGCGTCCACCTGCTGGCCCCAGTAGAGCGAACCGCTGCGCTGGCTCTCTCGCGCGCGGAGCTTGTTGAAGTCCGCCTCCACCAGGGGCCCCGGGTACGTCACGACGGCCACGAGCGACGCCCCGAGCAGGGCCAGCGCGACGCCCTGGACGGCGCGCCGGCGGTGCTCCACGGCGCGGGCCAGCACCGACGTCAGCCGCGCCGCGCCCCGGACGTTCGAGAAGTCCATGGGGCGCCGCCCCTCCAGCGCGGCGAGCAGCGGCGGCAGCATGACGTAGGTGGACACCCAGCACAGCGCCATGCCCAGCCCGCCGATGACGCCGAACTGGTTGAACCCCCGGAAGTGCGTCACCGACAGCGACAGGTACGCCAGCCCCGCCGCGAAGGACGCCACGAAGGTGGGCGTCAGCGTCGCCGCCCAGGCCCGGGGCAGCGCCGCGTCCAGGGGCAGCCCCCCGCGGGGCTCCTCCCGGTAGCGGGCCATGAAGATGATGGCCGCGGTGATGCCGTTGCCCACCACGATGGAG
>JAFADT010000472.1 GCA_023424585.1 Pseudomonadota bacterium | reverse complement strand
GCCCATGCCGGTGCAGGTGATGGCGGTGAAGCCCGGCCCGGTGCGCGACACCGGCGAGTACGTGGGCACCCTCATCTCCCGGCGCAGCATCACCATCCTGCCGCAGGTCGCCGGCTACGTGCAGCGGATCAACGTCCGCCCCGGAGACCCGGTGAAGGCCGGCCAGGTGCTGCTGGTGGTGGATCCGCGCCAGGAGCAGGCCTCCCTGCGCGCCACCCAGGCCCAGAAGGCCTCCGCCGTCGCCAACCGCGAGTTCGCGCGCAGGACGCGCGAGCGCAGCGCGCAGCTCCTCAAGGAGGGGCTCGTCAGCCGCCAGGACTACGACCAGGCCGTGGCCCAGGCCACGCAAGCCGAGGCCCAGGCCCAGGCGGCGGAGGCGCAGATCCAGAACCAGCAGGTGCAGCTGGGCTTCTTCAACGTGAGCGCCCCCTTCGACGGCGTGGTGGGCGACATCCCGGTGAAGCTGGGCGACTACGTGACGCCCCAGTCCGCGCTCACCATCGTGGACCAGAGCCGCGCGCTGGAGCTGTCCGTGCAGGTGCCGGTGGACCAGGCCGCGCGGGTGAAGGTGGGCCAGACGCCGCTGGAGGTCCTCAACGGGGACGGCGAGACCCTCGTCCGCGCGCCCGCCTTCTTCGTCGCCTCCACGCCCAACCCGAACACGCAGCTGGTGGAGGTGAAGGCCGCCTTCGACAACACCGTGGGCCTGCGCGCCGGCCAGCTGGTGCGCGCGCAGCTGGTCTACGACGTGCGCGACGCCCTGAAGATGCCCACCACCGCGGTGACGCGGCAGGGCAGCCAGTCCTTCGCCATGGTGGTGGGCGAAGGCGACGCCGGCACCGTGGTGAAGCGCCAGCCGGTGACGCTGGGGCTGGTGGAGGGCAACGACTACGAGGTCCTGAAGGGCCTGGACGCGGGCACCCAGGTCATCATCAGCGGGGTGCAGCAGCTGCGGGACGGCATGCCCATCCAGCCGAGGCCCGCGCAGCCGGCGCGGGGCCAGACGGAAGGCATGCCCCTGCCACCCGCCCAGGGCATGGGCGGCGGCGCGGACGCGGGTCAGTGAGGGACGGCCATGTTCACCGACTTCTTCATCAAGCGCCCCGTCTTCTCCAGCGTGCTGTCCATCCTCATCACGCTGGTGGGCGCCATCTCCATCCCCAGCCTCCCCATCGAGCAGTACCCGGAGCTGGCGCTGCCGCAGGTGCAGGTCACGGCGACCTACACCGGCGCGTCCGCGGAGACGGTGGAGAGCGCCGTCACCACCGTGCTGGAGCGCCAGCTCAACGGCATGGAGGGCATGCGCTACATGTCCTCCACCAGCACCAACGACGGCCAGTGCACCATCACCGCGACGTTCGACCCGTCGCGCGACGTGGACCTGGCCGCGGTGGACGTGCAGAACCGCGTGGCCACCGCCACGCCGCAGCTGCCCGCCGCGGTGAACGCGCTGGGCGTCACCGTGCGCAAGGCGCAGACGCAGCTGCTGGTCTCCTTCGGCGTCTATGACGCGGAGAAGCGCTACGACACGGAGTTCCTCAGCAACTACGCGGACGTCTACATCCGCGACGCGCTGCTGCGCGTGAAGGGCGTGGGCGACGTGCGCATCTTCGGCGAGCGCCGCTTCGCCATGCGCCTGTGGCTGGACCCCACGGAGCTGGCCCGCCGCAACCTCACCGCGCAGGACGTGGTGAGCGCGCTCCAGGAGCAGAACGTCCAGGTGGGCGCGGGCAAGGTGGGCCAGGCCCCGTCCGCCAGGGACCAGGCGTACCAGCTGTCCCTCCAGGTGAAGGGCCAGCTGACGTCCCCGGACGAGTTCGGCGCCATCGTCATCCAGCGCGGCGCGGACGGCGCCCTGGTGCGCATCCGCGACGTGGGCAGCGTGAAGCTGGGCGCGGAGAACTACCAGCAGCTGCTGCGCTTCAACGGCCAGGACGCGGTGGGCCTGGGCATCACGCAGCTGCCCGGCTCCAACGCGCTGGAGGTGCGCGAGGGCGTGGAGGCGGAGCTGAAGCGGCTGTCCGCGAACTTCCCGCCGGGCCTCACCTACAAGGTGGCGTTCGACACCACGGCCGCGGTGAGCGCCTCCATCGACGAGGTGCTCCACGCGCTGGGCGAGGCCATCCTCCTGGTCATCCTGGTCATCTTCATCTTCCTGCACGGCTGGCGCAGCGTGCTGGTGGCGGTGACCACGCTGCCGGTGTCCCTGGTCGGCACGTTCATGTTCGTCAACGCGTTCGGCTTCTCGCTCAACACGCTGACGCTCTTCGGCCTGACGCTGGCCACGGGCCTGGTGGTGGATGACGCCATCGTGGTCATCGAGAACGTGGAGCGCGTCATCGAGCACGACAAGGTGGACGCGAAGGAGGCCACCCACCGGGGCATGCAGCAGGTGGCCGGCGTGGTGGTGGCCACCGCGCTGGTGCTGTCCGCGGTGTTCATCCCGGTGTCCTTCTTCCCCGGCACCACGGGCGCCATCTACCGCCAGTTCGCGCTCACCATCGCGTTCTCCATCAGCCTCTCCGCGCTCGTCGCGCCCACCCTGTCCCCCGCGCTGTGCGCGCGCCTCCTGCGCCCCAACGAGGGCCAGAAGTTCCTCCTGGCGCGCAAGTTCGACCAGGGGCTGGACGCGCTCCGGCGCGGCTACGGGAAGCTGCTGGGCCTGATGCTGGGCAAGGCGCGGTGGCTCGTGGTGGCCATCTTCGCCGCGTTCCTCGTGGGCACGGGCCTGCTCTACCGGTCCACGCCCACGGGCTTCATCCCGGACGAGGACCAGGGCTACCTCATCATCGCGGTGCAGGGCCCGGAGGGCACGTCGCTGGAGTACACGCGCAACGTCCTCATCCAGGTGGAGGACATCGTCCGGCAGCAGCGCGAGGTGACGGAGATCTTCACCGTGGGCGGCTTCTCGCTGCTGGGCACGGGCGCCAACTACGGCTCGCTCTTCATCAACCTGCGGCCGTGGGAGGAGCGCAAGGCGAAGGAGTCCAGCGTCGCGGGCCTGGTGGAGCGCCTGCGCGGGCCGCTGGCCCTGGTGGGCGGCGCGCGCGTGCAGCCCCTCCAGCCGCCCGCCATCCGCGGCGTGGGCAGCGTGGGCGGCTTCGAGTTCGTGCTGGAGGACCAGCAGGGCGACCGCACGCTGGACGAGCTGGCGCAGGCCACCCAGGCCCTGGTGGGCACGGCGAGCCAGGAGAAGCGCCTGCGCGGCGTGTTCTCCGCGTTCACCGCGGGCTCGCCGCAGCTCAACATCGACGTGGACCGGGAGAAGGCCAAGGCCATGGGCGTGCCCCTGTCCTCGCTGTTCTCCACGCTCCAGGTGTACCTGGGCAGCCAGTACGTGAACGACTTCACCTTCTCCAACCGCGTCTACCGCGTGTTCGTGCAGGCCGCGACGCCCTTCCGCGACAACCCGAAGGACATCGGCAGCCTCTACGTGCGCTCGGACACCGGGGCCATGGTGCCGCTGGAGGCGCTGGTGAAGGTGACGCCCATCACCACGGCGCCCAACATCACCCACTACAACCTCTTCCGCTCCGCGAACCTCAACGGCCAGGGCGCCCCCGGCGTCTCCACCGGCCAGGCGCTCGCCGCCATGGAGGCGGTCGCGAAGCGGGCCCTGCCGCCGGGCTTCACCTACGAGTGGACGGGCCTGTCCCTGGAGCAGAAGAGCGCGGGCAACACCGTGCTCGTCATCTTCGCGCTGGGCATCGTGTTCGTGTTCCTGGTGCTGGCCGCGCAGTACGAGAGCTTCGCCCTGCCCTTCGTCGTCATGCTCGCGGTGCCCGTCGCGATGATGGGCGCGCTCATCCTCCAGAACCTGCGCGGGCTGGTGAACGACGTGTTCTGTCAGGTGGGCCTGGTGATGCTGGTGGGCCTCGCGTCGAAGAACGCCATCCTCATCGTGGAGTTCGGCGAGCAGCTGCGCGCGCAGGGCCAGGGCGTGGTGGAGTCCGCCATCAACGCGGCGGAGACGCGCCTGCGCCCCATCCTGATGACCTCCTTCGCGTTCCTCTTCGGCGTGGTGCCGCTGATGCTGGCCAGCGGCGCGGGCGCGTCCGCGCGCAAGTCGCTGGGCACCGCCGTCTTCGGCGGCATGCTCTTCTCCACCTTCGTGAACCTCATCTTCATCCCCGTGCTGTACGCGCTGGTGGAGGGGGCCCGCACGAGAATCCTGAAACACCGCAAGCACGGCAATTCGCCGGGCGGGCCGGGCAATCCGCCGCCGTCCATCCCTCCCGAGGAGGAGCCACCGCGACCCCAGCCGGCGTAGCAGCGCGTCGCCAAGGACCCGCAAAGCGGGCAGGCACTCCGGTGCGCTATCCGGCGCTGGAGCGTCCTGGTTATCCTTGGGCGACGCATGGCTTCTCCCCTGACTGTCGATGAGCGGCGTCGGTGGCTGTACTCGTTGAAGCAAGCCCCCGCGCTGCGCCACACGCGCGCGTCCGTGCTGCTCCGCCTGCTGGAAAGGGCCCGGCGGGTGGAGCCCCTGCCGGGCGAGGGCCTCTGCCGCGAGGGCGAGCCCGTGGACGGCGTCTACCTCCTGCGCTCGGGCGAGTGGCGGGTGACGGCGGGAGGGACGGTGCTCCTGCACCTGCGCCCGGGAATGTCGCTGGGCGTGGAGGCGCTCGCGCGCGGCACGTGGCCCGTCACGGTGACGGCGGAGTCCGCGTCGCACGCCCTCTTCCTCCCCCGCGCGGAGCTGGAGGCGGTGGCGGCGGTGCCCCGACCTGGAGGCGCGGGGGCGGGCACGGCGCCGCGCGCGGACGTGGTGACGTTCCACGCGCGGGGACTGGAGCTGCCGCCCGCGGTGCTGTCCGTGCTGGTGGAGCTGGTGGCGAAGGTGATGGTCCACGACTTCGGGGACCGGGTGCTGCTCGTGCGCGCGGGGGGGACGAAGCGCGGGGACCGCGCGGTGCGCGGCGCGGACGGCGTGTTCCGCCGCACGCTGCGCCCCCACGCGCCGCTCCTGCTGGAGGGCGAGGACTTCGACTGCGTGCTGGTGGAGGGCGTGGCGGTGCCGGACGCGCTGAGGCCCCGGGA
>JAFADT010000444.1 GCA_023424585.1 Pseudomonadota bacterium | reverse complement strand
CGCTGAGCACGTCGCCGGAGATCTGCTGCTCCTGCGTGGCGGTGCTCGCGTTCGCGGCCTGCTGCTGGCTGGCCGCGGCGCTCTCGTTGGAGGCCTGCTGCTGCTGGGTGGCGAAGCCCTGCTGCGCCTGTCGCTGGGCCGCCAACGCGCTGGCCTGGGCCTGCTGGGCCACGGCCTGGGCCTGCTGCGTGCGCGCCTGCGCCTGCTGCTGGCTGGCCTGGGCCTCCTGGGCCTCCTTCTGGGCCCTGGCCTGGGCCTCCTGGAGCTCCTGCTGCTTGCGCTGCAAGTCCTCCTGGGCGCGGGCGGCCTCGCGCTGCTGGCTGGAGGCCTCCTTCTGCGCGTCGCGCGCGTCGTCGAAGGCCTTCTCCGACTGGGCCTGGGCCTGGGCCACCTGCTGTCCCGGGCTGTTGTCCGTGGCGGTCTGGCGAGAGCGGTCTCCGTCCTGGCAGGCGGTGGTGCTCACCGCGAGTGCGACGACGCCGGCGCCGAGCCATGCTGCGCGCGATTTCATGGGGTTCTCCTGTCAAAGAGAGGACAGGACAAAGATGGCGGTGGCCCGTGGGGCGCCAAGCCGGTGGACTGCGGGCGCTCGCCCATCCGCTCGCCCTGCGGCGGTCACTTTGGGGCTACCGCGTCCGGGGGAATGGCGATAAGGGGCGCCCCCCCATGCGCGCCTGCGGACTCGACTTCGGAACCAGCAACACCGCCCTGGCCCTGCCGGACGGCACCGTGCTGCCGCTGCAGCCCCACACCCCGGAGCCCCGGCTGTTCCGCTCCGTGCTCTTCTTCGCGGAGGACGAGCGCGAGGTGTTCACGGGCGCGGACGCCATCCAGCGCTACCTGGAGGACAACAACGGGCGGTTCATCCAGTCCGTGAAGTCCTTCCTGCACAGCTCGTCCTTCCGGGCCACGCAGGTGAAGGGGCGCACGTACACCATCGAGGACCTGGTGGCCATCCTGCTGCGCCGCGTGCGCGAGGCGGCCGGGGCCCACCTGGGCGAGCCGCCCACGTCCGTGGTGCTGGGCCGGCCGGCGGTCTTCACGCCGGACCCGGAGGCGGACGCGCTGGCGGAGAAGCGCCTGCGCAAGGCGGCGGAGCTGGCGGGCTTCACGCAGGTGCAGTTCCTGATCGAGCCCATCGCGGCGGCGCTCGCGTACGAGGCGCGGCTGCGGAAGGACGAGCTGGTGCTGGTGGCGGACTTCGGCGCCGGCACGACGGACCTGACGTTGATGCGGCTGGGGCCGTCGCGGCGGGGGAACCTGGACCGCAGGCCGGACGTGGTGGGGTCCACGGGCGTGCGCATCGGCGGGGACCGGTTCGACGCGGAGATCATGCGGCACAAGCTGTTGCCCAGGTTCGGCGCGGGGTCCACGTACAGGGTGAAGGGCTTCAGCCACAAGCGGCTGCCCATTCCGCAGCACGTGCTGGCGAAGCTGCTCAACTGGCACGAGATGTCGTTCATCCGGGAGAAGTCCACGCAGGAGCTGCTGGAGGTGATGCTCGACACGAGCGACCACCCCGCGGAGATCCAGGCGCTCTACGACCTGGTGATGGACAACCTGGGCTACCGGCTGTTCCGGTCCATTGAAGCGGCGAAGGTGAAGCTGTCGAGCGAGGACGTGGCGACCATCGACTTCGACGAGGCGCGCATCCGCCTGCACGAGCCGATGACGCGCGCGGAGTTCGAGTCCGCGAGCCGAGTGTTGCTGGAGGAGCTGTCGCAGTGCACGGAGGGGCTGTTGGCGAAGCACCCGGAGGCCCGGGACATTGACGCGGTCTTCCTGACGGGAGGCTCGTCGCAGATTCCGGCGGTGCGGGAGCTGTACGTGAAGCGCTTCGGAGCGGAGCGCGTGCGCACGGCGGACGCCTTCACCTCCGTGGCGGAGGGCCTGGGACGCGCGTCCGCGTCGCTGACGGGGTGAAGCCGGTCAGGGGCTGCCGCCATCCGACGGAAGCCCCTCCAGGGCGCCTGCATCCCCCCCAGAGGCGACGGCGGGGCCTCCGGTTCCGCGCCCACGCTGCGCCGCAGGATTCGGCCCTCAAGGCCCCACGTCCACCGTGCGCGTCGTCCAATCCGTGCCTCCGCGGCCATCGCGGGCCACCACCCAGAGGGTGATGCGCTCCGGCGTCGCGGACGTCGTGTACGTCGTCGTCGGGTCGCCGGGCTTGCCGTCCACCGGCTCCAGCGAGCGGAATGAGCCCACCTCGCCCTCGCCCGTCGCGAACCAGCTGAAGAAGATCTGCTCCGTCTGCGTCCCGTCCGCCGTGGCGTAGGTCTCCTCGCTCCCCGCCCCCAACACCGGCGTGAACGTCACCTCCGCGCCCAGCGGCAGCGGCCCGGACAGCGGCGCGTCGTCCCACAGCACGTCCTGCATCACCGGGTTCTGGTTGGGCGCGTCCGTCGAGCGCAGCGTGATGCGCCGCACGCCCCGCTCCACGCCCTCCGGCGTCCCGCTGCCGTCCGTCGCCTCGTACCCCACGAACAGCGGCAGCCCCGCCTGCAACACCTGCTGCACCTGCGGGTCGTTGAAGTCGAACGTCCCCCCGTCCCCGCCGCCCGTGCTCCCCGTGGCCGCCTGGAACGACGCGATGAGCAGCGCCTGCACCGCCGGGTCGCTCAACGACAGCACGCCGTCCCGCAGCGGCACCCCGCTGTCCCCGGGACACGCCACGTCCCCGTAGGGATTCACGTCCGGCCGGCACAGCGCGTACGTCACCGTCACCGGACGCGCGTCCGGCGTCACCGCCAGCGCGCTGAACGTCACCGGCGGCGGCGGCGTGGAGGCGTTCGGCTCCAACGCCAGCTCCGCCGGCTCCGCCTTGATGCCGAGCACCCGCACGCGGCGAACCTCGCTGGGCTCCTCGAAGTTGGAGCCCGTGCACGCGCTCGACCCCAGCAACGCAATGACAGACAAGAGGACGGGAGTGCGCATGGCGTCAGAACGCCCCCTTCAGGCCGAGCACGGGCAGGATGGGCAGGCCCTTGAAGAACTCGCGTTGAGAGTAGTTGTAGTTGTAGGCCACGCCCTCGACCGACTGGTTGTTGTACGCGTTCGTCAGGTCCAGGTAGAGGTCCAGGTTCCAGGTGTCGAAGACGAGGTTCTTGTCCACGCGGAGGTCCAGCTGGTTGAACGACGGCAGCCGCTGCGAGTTGACCCGCCCGTAGTACGGGATGAACACGTCCGTCGTGTCGTCGCGCTTCGCCCCCAGCACCGGCGTCGTCGGGTTGCCGGAGGCGAAGCGGAACCGCGCGCCCACCTCCCAGCCCCTCGGCAGCTTGTAGCTGGCGATGGCCGTCAGCACGTGCGTCTGGTCGTTGTCGAACTTGCGCCAGCGCGCCCCCGGCGCGTCCCGGCGCTCGCTGCGGCTGAGCGTGTACGAAAGCCAGCCGAACAGCCGGTCCGTCAGCGCGCGGCGGATGAGCAGCTCGAAGCCGTAGATGCGCCCCACGCCGCCGTTCTTCAGGTTCTCCGGCACGGACTCGCCGTCCCGCTCGACGCGCGCGCTCGAGCGGACGATGAGGTCATCCAGGTCGTTGTAGAAGACCTCGCTGCCCACGAACCACTCCGGCCGCGCCTGCCACTCCGCGCCCACGCTGTACTGGAGCGACCGCTTCGCCCCCAGGTCCGGGTTGCCGAACCCCGGCGACGGCTCATCCTGCACCGGCGGGCTGTGATAGACGCCCGCGCCGCCCTTCAGCGTCAGCGCCTCCGTGAGCGCGTAGCGCACCGCGACCCGCGGGTTCACCGTGTGCTTCACCTCCTGCTGGTCCGTGAAGACGTAGCTCTCCGTGCGCACGCCCGGCACCACCAGCAGGTTCTCCAGGGGCCGCCACCGCACCTCCGCCCAGGCGGACGGGTAGTACTGGGTGAAGTCCCCATCGATGTGGATGAGGTCCTCCGTGACGAGCGGCGACGGCGGCTCGCCCTCGCGCGGCGGCTGCTGGATGCTGGCCGTCACCTTCGCCAGGTTCGCCACCACGTCCAGGCCGCCCGCCACCGTCACGCGGTCGTTGAACGCGTACTCCACCGTGGGCCGCAGGTACAGGTCCGTGGACGCGATGCGCAGCCCGCGCTCGCCAACCTGGAAGTCCAGGAGGGTGTTGCCAATCAGCCCGTGCGTGTCGAGCGTCAGCTTGCCCTCGCGGAACTGGTGCCGCAGGCGCAGCTGGTTGAAGCCGGTCGTCACGTCCAGGCCGCCGTTGATGGACGGGTCGTTGTCCGCCGGCTGATCCAGCAGCAGCGCCAGCCGGTCGCGCGACGTCAGGCCCTGCAGCGTGAAGGTGTGGCGGCTGTTGGGCTTCCACACCAGCTTGGCCTGCGCGTCGTAGTAGCGCGGCGCCACCTGGAGGCTGTCGTCGTCGAACGGCACCGCCTTGAGCACCAGGTCGATGTACGAGCGCCGGCCGCCAATGGCGAAGCTCAGCGTGTCCGTGAGGGGGCCCTCCACCACCGCGTTGGACTCGATGACGCTGAGGCCCACCGTGGCGTGCAGGCGGTCCGTCCGGGGCTCGCGGCTGCGCACGTTGATGACGCCGCCGGTGATGTCGCCGTAGTACGCGGAGAAGTTGCCGGGCAGGTAGTCCACCGCCTCCAGCAGGTCCGAGTTGTAGACAGAGGTGAGCCCCCCGAAGTGATACAGGATGGGGATGCGCAGGCCGTCCAGGAAGACGCCGGACTCCTGGGGGCTGGTGCCGCGGATGACCAGCGCGCCGCCGTTGAACGCGGGCCGCGCCACGCCCGGCAGGTTCTGCACCACCTTGAGCGTGTCGCCCTGCGTGCCCGGCACGCGCTGCACCTCCGCCACCGTGAGGGTGGTGCGCGTCACCTCCTTGCGCTCGCGCTCGCTGCGGACCACCGTCTCATACTGGCTGAAGATGCGCCGCTGCACGTAGTACGTGGCCTGCGTCTCCTGGCCCGCCTCAATCGTCTCCTGCGTCTTGAAGCGGTCGTAGTTGCCCAGCACCACGATGACCGGGTGCGTGCCCACGGGGACGCCCCGGAAGGAGAAGCGCCCTTCGCTGTCCGTGACGGTGGAGCGGTCCAGCTCCGTGAGCACCACCTCCGCGCCCACCAGCGGCTTGCGCGTGCCGCGCTCCAGCGCCCGGCCGCTGAAGTTCACCGGCCCCCGCGGCTCCTGGACACCGCCGTCCTGCGCGGCCTCCGGTGGAGGCGCCGGCGCGCGGAAGACGAACTGGTAGGCGTACTGGATGCGCACCGGCGCGGGGACGTGGTCGATCTCCGCCGGCTCGAACTGGAACTGCTTCACGGCCTCGACAGCGGCCTCGTCGAAGCCGTGGCCCGCGGGCTGGGTGACCTCGACGTTCGTGACGGCGCCCGTCTCCGAGATGTCGATGAACATCACCACCGTGCCCTCGAGCTGCTGGGCGGCGGCGTCCGGCGGGTAGGCGGCTTCGACCTGGCGCAGGAGCGCGGGCGGCTTCGTCAGCTCGCCCGTGGGAACGCCAGCATCACCAGCGAGGGTCCCTGCATCCGGAGCCTGTGCCACGGCTCCGGACGCAAGCAATACACAGACGACGCAGAGGAGCGTTCTCATGAAGGGTGCGCGGATCTCTCCCGCGCCCCCTCCTAGCGCCCTCCGAGGCTCGGAGCGAGGACGATCTCGATGCGCCGGTTCTGGCTCTTGTGCTCCGGTGTGTCATTGGGAACGAGCGGCTGGTACTGCCCATAACCCGCCGCGGAAAGCATGGTCGGATCCACGCCCGAGTCCTGCAGCGAACGCACCACCGCCATCGCGCGCGCCAGGCTCAGCTCCCAGTTGGTGGGGAACTGTCCGCCGCCGGTGGGCACGTCGTCCGTGTGGCCTTCCACGCGCACGATGCGGCCCTTCACCGTCTTGAGCGCGTCGGCGATCTTCACCAGCGCCTCCTGGCCTTCCTTGCCCACGCGCGCGGAGCCGGACGCGAAGAGGATCTTGTCCTTGAGCTGCACCGTCATCCGGCCCTTCATCTCCGACAGCTCGATCTTGCCGTCGGAGATCTCCTGCTTGAGGGACTGGGCCAGGCTCTCGTACTCGGCGCTCTTCTTCTCCAGCTCCTCCTTCGCCTGCGCGAGCTTCTTGGCGTTGCGCCCCAGCTCTTCGTTGAGCGCGGCCAGCTGCGCGTTCTTGTCCTCCAGGGCGCGGCGCTCGGCCGCGGCGGAGGTGAGGCGGTTCTCGGAGGCATCCAGGCGCGTCTGCAGCGCGGTCTTCTCCTGCTCCAGCGCGGCCTGCTTCTCCTCCAGCTCCTTCACCTTCGCCTCGGCGGCCGCGCGGGCCGCCTTCTCGTCCGTGAGGTTCTTCGTCAGCCCCTCCGCCTCCAGGGCCTTCTCGTTGAACTTCCCCTGCGAGACGCAACCCGTGGAGAGGGCAACGAGCGCAGCCAGAACCAGACGTGTCCGCATAGGTGCGATTCCTCCTGACAAGGATGTTGGTGGGTCTGAGACTACCGCGCTCAGACCCGCAGCCTAGGAGAAACGCGCATCCAATTTGAGGCCCAACCTCCCTGCCGGCCGAGCGCCTACTTGGGGAAGATGGGGTGGGTGTCCAGCCAGGAGCTGAAGAGGGCGTCGGCGAAGGACTTGCCGGGGATGTGGACGCCGCCGGACGCGCCGCCGGAGACGTGGAGGCCGGAGCCGGGCAGGTAGGTGAGGACGAGGTCGTCGCCCTTGCGCACGTCATGCAGGGACGACAGGAGCTTCTCCAGGGACTGGCTGAGGGCGTCCTGGCGCATGGCCGGGTTCTGGCGCAGGCCTTCGCGGAAGCTGCCCACCAGCTGCTCGCGGGTGATGGTGCGCAGGAAGCGGAAGTGCAGGCGCTTCAGGCTGTTGGAGGCCACGGCCTCCTTGAAGCAGGTGGGCTCCTCCTCCATGTAGAGGCTCCACACGTAGATGTTGAAGAAGAGCTTCTTCTTCAGCTCCATGTGGGTGAGCGCCAGCGTCTTGCCCTCCACCTGGAGGGAATCCGGCATGTTGACCCCGCCCGCCTGTCCCGCGTGGGCGGCAGCGCCCACCAGCAGGAGCATCCCCAGCGCGACCCCTCGCGCCCCCATTTTCCACGCCGTCCCCATCATCGCCTTCCCCTTCACCCGCTTTCCCGAGTCGGTGATCGCAACGGTGTGCATGCTCCAGGAAACCGCCACTGGCCGCGATCATTGGTTTGTGCACCATTGGACGGCAAGCGGAGGCCCAAGGCAAGGCTGTTGGGGGTTCAAGTGACTCCCTGCCCGGCGAGTAGACAGCACGGATGGCTCAGGGCGTCATCAAACCCGGGGAGCTGGGCTTAGCCCGGGTGCGCGGCCTTCGGCCAGGGCAGAATCAGCCCCCGCCTCCTGTTCGCGGGTGGGGTGTTCTTCCCGGGGCCACCTCTGGCCCAAGGCCGTGGCGCTGCGCGACCTGCACGAGGACCCCGACCGGCTCCGCCATCCCCTGAAGCGCACCGCTTCCGGCTGGGAGCGCGTGTCCTGGGCGGATGCGTTCCGCGACATCACCCAGCGGCTTCATGACCTCCAGAAGGAGCACGGGCCGAACGCCGTGGGCGCGTACCTGGGCAATCCCAACGTCCACAACCTGGGCGCGATGATGTTCGGGCCCCAGCTCCTTCGCGCGCTGCGCACGCGCAACCGGTTCTCCGCCACGTCCGTCGACCCGCTTCCCCACCAGCTCGCGGCCCACCTCATGTCTGGCCATCAGCTGCTGGTGCCCATCCCGGACATCGACCGCACCCGGTACATGCTCGTCCTGGGCGCGAACCCGCTCGCGTCCAATGGCAGTCTGATGACGACACCCGACGTGCGGGCGCGGCTGCGCGCCATCCAGGAGCGCGGTGGCAGGCTCGTCGTCATCGATCCCCGTCGCACGGAGACAGCGGCCATCGCCGACCGACCTGTCTTCGTCCGGACCGGCACCGATGCGCTCGCCCTCTTCTCCCTGTTGCAGGTCGTGCTGGAGGGAGACGCGCACCTTTGGCTCGCTCTGCCAATGGCTCATCAACGTCCTCAACATCGTCACCGGCAACCTGGACCGCGAGGGCGGCGCCCTCTTCACCTTGCCGGCCTTCGACCTCATCGGCGGGCCTCGCGCGTTTGGCGTTGGCCCTGGCAGCCATGGTCGCTGGAAGAGCCGGGTCCGGGGCCTGCCGGAGTCCTCCGGGGAGCTGCCCGTCGCCGCGCTCGCGGGCTACGGCCACCAGCGGCCCGGGATCCGCCAACAGGTCGCGAGCGCGCACGCGGGTGCCAGCATCAACGACCTCACGGATGCTCAGGCACTGGATGTGGTCAGCGGCAACGCCGCCTTCAGTGGAACACCGGTCCAGCTCCGGCCGGCCTGAGCCCCAGCCCTCCATGCAGTACACCGCCGGTCCGACACGGCCCCAATGGGTCTGACGAGCCGACACCTGGTCGAAGCAGAGGCTCCCGGCCACGACCCTCCAAGACCTGTCCGACTGTCAGACAGGTTTTCGAAGTTCGCCGCCGCCAGGGCGTCCCCACGTAGGCTCTCACCTTCTCAGGGAGACAGGGCCCAGGTCCGAGGACCTGGAGACCCTGTTCGATTGATGTCGGAGCGCAGGGCCACGTGAACCCGCTCCGCCTGCATCACGGCCATGCGATTGCATTGGTCGTCACTCGCTCGGCACTTCTTCTTTCAGGGCGCGAGCGAGCGCGGCGATGTGCCGCTCGTCGGTGCCACAACACCCGCCGAGCACGCGCGTGCCGAGCTCCGTGTGGACTCGGGCCATCTCTCGCGCGAACGCGTCCGGGGACTCGCTGTCGAGCTCCGCGCGCCCATCGAGTTCCTCGGGCGACAGGCGGGAGGTATTGGCCTGCAAGCCCACCACCCGCGCACCGAGGTCCGGTGATGCGGCCCGCTGGCGCGTCAGGCCCTCGCGGAAGACAGCGGGGTGGACGCAATTCACCATGTACGCGGCCGGGCGCGCTCCAGGCAGGGCGTCGATGCGTACCACGGCCTCGGCCAGTGGGGTTCCGTCGAGCAGCGTCCCGGTAGGGCGGAGGACGAAGCTCAACAGGAATGGCGCCCCCGTGCGCGCCATCGCCAGGGCGAGGCCCTCGGCCTCCGAGAGGGCTGGCAGCGCCTGGGCCACGAGGAAGTCCACCCCGGCGCTCGCGAGCGCCTCCACGTGGGGCGAGTGGAAGGCCGCGGCCTCCTCGCGTGGGAGCGCCTCCTCGGGCCGGTAGGCATCTCCACGACACCCGACGAGCCCGCCGATGAAGACGTCCTCCCCCCGGCTGCCCACCTCCGCTCGTACGCCCGCGAGCAGCCTCACCGCCTCCCCGAAGACATCGCGGCCGGCGAGGTCCGCGCGCGCGAGGCGCTCCGCGTTCGCGCGCCAGGTAGGCGTGAGGAGGAGCGTGGGCAGGCCGTGGCGCAGCCCGATGTCGCGGTAGTCGCGATAGATGCCGGCGAGCGCCTCGCGTCCCTCCGGAACGAAGAGGAGGCCCGCATTGGCCACGTGCGTGTCCAGCAGTCCCGCGGGGTGGCGGCGCAGGCGCTCGACCACCGAGCCCTCGGTGAGCACCCGCGGCGCCGCGTGCAGGGCTCGAAGGAAAGCTGCGTGGTTCGCCAGGCCCCCCATCAGCGCGCTCCCGTCATCGTCAGCATCCTCCAAGCCTCACCTCTTCCGAGTCACCGCAAGGGTCAGTTGTACTTGTTGCGCCCAGCCATGACACCACCATCGACATCCCAGATGGCGCCGGTGCCCCAGGAAGCCTCGCTCGACAACAGATGGGCAATGGGCCGCGCGACATCCTCCGCGCGGCCCACGCGGCCAAGCGGATGGAAGCCGTTGAACTCCTGGAGCGCACTGGGGACCTGCTCTTTCGGGATGAAGCCCTCGGAGATGGGGGTCTCGACGACGGCGGGCGAAACCGCGTTGACGCGGATGCCATGGCCAGCCAACTCCATCGCCAGGTGCTGCGTCAGCGAGTGAAGCCCTACCTTCGCCATCGAATAGGCCGAGGAGGGCGTGGCCTGGATGGCCTGCCGGCCCCACATCGAGCCGACGCGCATCAACAACTCCGCGTCGGTGCTCCAGGCGGCCGTCGACGGGCAGGGCGTGGCGCTGGCCCGCAGCATCATGGCGCACGACGACCTCGCGGCCGGACGGCTCGTGCGCCTGTTCCCGGAGGTCGAGTTCCCTTCCGTGCTCGCCTACTACGTCGTCTACCAGCCCGAGTGCGCCACGCTCCCGAAGCTCGTGGCGTTTCGCGACTGGCTCATTCGCGAGGCGTCCGAGCGCCAGGCCCCGGCGAGCAGGACCTAGCGATACACCGGCGCGGACAGCACGGGCGGCACCACCGGCGCGGACGCCGTCACCTTCGCCCTGGCGCGCCACACCAGCGGCGTGAGCGCCCCCACCAGCACGAACACCGCCTGTACCGTGTGCGCGAGCAGCGAGATGGACATCGCCTTCGCCGCCGTCGTCCCCATCGCGCCCGCCGCCAGCGAGAACATCCCGTCCGTCACGCCCACCTGCCCGGGCACCAGCGAGCCCATCGCCAACGCCACCAGGTAGAGCCCCTGCGTGAACAGCGCCTGCACCACCGTCGCGTCGATGCCCACCGCGTGCGCCAGCACCGCGTACTGCATCACCTGCAGCACACGGCTGCCGAGGAACGCCAGCATCGGCCGCCAGGGACACAGCCCTCCCGCGCAGACCGATGCCTGGAAGGCCTCCGCGTGCGTGCCCCACTTGCCGCAGCGCCTGCGCATCCACGCGCCCAGCCGCTTCGCCCGCAACCCCGCGCGCACGCCCAACGACGCGAGCAACAACACGACACCGTGCACCAGCATCGCCACCGTGAACGCGCTCCACCCCGTCATCAGGTACGCCGCCAGCGCGCACGGAAAGGAGATGAGCCCTCCCGCCCCCAATGAAGCGGACTGCGACGTGGCCGCCGCCGCCGTCGCGGACGCGCCGCCCGTGTACGGCGTCAGCAGCGTGGCCTTCGTCGCCTCCGCCGCCGCGCGGCCCGCGGGCGCCATGCTCGACACCGCGGTTCCAATCAGCTGCGCTCGCACCAACACCGACAACGGCACCTGCCTCGCACGCGCGCCATAGGACAGCCGCGTCGCCGTGGCGTCACACGTCTGCCGGCCCAGCTCGATGAGCACCACCCAGGGGAGCAGCGGCAGCGCCTGGGAGAGCGTCGTCTTCAGCTCACCGGCGCCGGCCTTGTGCACCAGGGTCCCCAGCATCCCCAGGCCGCCCAGCGCGAAGAGGGGTTTGAGCGCCGTGAGCAGCCTGCGCCTCCAGACACACGGTGGGGAGGAGAGCCCCTCCCCGACGGCGGTTCCCGGCCCGGCCAGCGCCCCTTCGTGGTGCACGTTGCTCACACTCGCCCTCCTCGCCCATCCCCACCCGCCCCACCGAGGGGTCCATTTCAGAACCTGTGCAGCCCCCGCCGCCATGGCGAGGCCTGATCGCCGACGGCCGGCAGCCTCCTTTCGCCCGCGTCCGCGGGTGGACAGAGCGCCGCGTCCTCGGGGCGGGAATGCGAACGGAGGCCATCCATCCACCAGCGGATGCACACCGCGGGTGGCGCGAAAGCGCACGCTCGGCAGCAGGGCGGAAGGCGGTTAGGGTGGCACCGCCTTCACAGCGCGGGAGCAATGCCATGAAAGCAGTGCGCTTCTCGGCCTTCGGGCCGCCCCCCGACGTCGTCCAGGTGGTGGAGGAGCCCCCCGCGCCGCTGAAGCCCGGCGAGGCGCGGCTGGCCGTGCTGGCCACGCCCATCAACCCCTCCGACCTGCTCACCCTCTCCGGCGAGTACGGCGTGCTGCCCAAGCTGCCCGCCACGCCCGGCAACGAGGGCGTGGGCCGCGTGGTGGAGGTGTCCGGCTCCAACGCCGTGGCCGTGGGTGACCTCGTGTTCCTCCCGCTGGGCGCGGGCACCTGGCGCACCCACCTCACCGCGCCCGCCGCGCCGCTGTTGCCCGTGCCGCCGGGCCTGGACCTGCTCCAGGCGAGCATGCTGCTCATCAACCCGCCCACCGCCTACCTGATGCTGCGCCAGTTCGTGACGCTCCAGCCCGGTGAGTGGGTGGTGCAGAACGCCGCCAACTCCGCCGTGGGCCGCTACCTCATCACCCTGGCCCAGGTGATGGGCGTGAGGACCGTCAACGTCGTGCGCCGCCAGGAGCTGGCCGACGAGCTGAAGGGCCAGGGCGCGGACGTGGTGCTGCTGGACACGGACGAGCTGCCCCAGCAGGTGCGCGCGGCCACCAGCGGCGCGAAGGTGCGGCTGGGCATCGACGCGGTGGGCGGCGAGTCCTGCCGCCGCGTGGGCGACTGCCTCTCCACCGGCGGCACGCTGGTGAACTACGGCGCCATGAGCGGCAAGGGCCCCCAGCTGTCCGCGGCCGCCTCCATCTTCAAGGACGTCACCCTGCGCGGCTTCTGGCTGACGCGCTGGCTGCGCGACGCTCCGCGCGAGGAGCAGAACGCCACGCTCGCGCGCATGGCGGAGCTGGTCGCCGAGCGCAAGCTCCAGGCCCCCGTGGACGGCACCTACCCGCTGGAGCGCATCCAGGACGCGGTGAAGCGCGCGCTGGAGCCGAGCCGCAATGGGAAGGTCCTGCTCACCCCCAACCCCGCGGCGTGAAGCCCCCGCTGCTCACGTGAAGGAACGACGACCATGAAGCGAGTCGAAGGCAAGGTGGCCCTGGTGACCGGCGGCGCGGGGGGCCTGGGCGCCGCGTCCGCGCGGATGCTCGCGCGCGAGGGCGCGAAGGTGGTGGTCACCGACCGGCGCGAGGGCGAGGCCCGCGCGGTGGCGGAGGAGCTGGGCGACGCCGGCCTCTTCCTCCCGCTGGACGTCACCCGCGAGGACCAGTGGGTGAGCGCGCTGGCGCGCACGGTGGAGAGGTTCGGGCGGCTGGACGTGCTCGTGAACAACGCCGGCATGGGCATCGTGAAGGACGTGGAGGAGATGTCGCTGGACGAGTGGCGGTTCGTGCACTCGGTCAACCTGGACGGCGTGTTCCTGGGCTGCAAGCACGGCATCCGCGTGATGCGGGAGTGCGGGGCCCGGGGCTCCATCATCAACATCTCCTCCATCGCGGGGCTCGTGGGCGTGCCGCAGTTCCCGGCGTACTGCTCCAGCAAGGCCGCCGTGCGCATGCTGTCCAAGTCCGTGGCGCTGCACTGCGCGTACAAGGGCTATGGCATCCGCTGCAACTCCATCCACCCCGGCTACGTGGAGACCGCCATGGTGGAGGCGCTGGCCCAGGCCGGCGGCCAGGCGGAGAAGACGCGCGCGCGCATGCTCAAGGGCATCCCCGCGGGCCGCTTCGGCGAGCCGGACGACGTGGCCCACGCCGTGGTGTACCTGGCGTCGGACGAGTCCAAGCTGATGACCGGCGCGGAGCTGGTCCTCGACGGCGGCGCCACCGCGCAGTAGCCCGTCAGGCCCGCGCGGCGGCGCCCGGGGGAGTCACTCCCAGGGCGCCGTCAGCAGCTCCCCGAAGCGCATGCCCAGCTCCACGCGGCCCACCATCGCCTGCCCCCAGGCGTTCGCCTGCGCGGCCCAGGTGACGGGCGTGAGCCCCAGGGTGTCGAAGAGCTTCATCACGTCCCCACCCCGCTGCATCGCCTTGAGCATCCGCGCGTAGTCCACGAGCGTGGGGAAGGCGGACTCCGGGAAGACCACCTCGCGGTCCATGGGCTTGGGCGGCACGCGGGGCTGGAGCGTCACCAGCAGCCGCTGCGCCTCCACGCGGGCGAGCGTCTCCTGCTGCTCGCGCTCCGCGGCCTGCCGGGCCTGGAGCTCCTCGGCGGCGCGGCGCTGGAGCTCCCGCTGGCGCTCCTGGTCGCGGCGGCGGGACTCGGCCACCTGCCGGTCGATTTCACGCTGCCGCTCGCGCTCCTGGTCCTCACGCCTGCGCTCGCGGCGCTCGCGCATCATCCGCAGCGCGTCGTGCGTGTCGTCCAGGAAGTCGCGGTGGACGTTCGACTCCTCCGCCGGGGATGGCGTGGAGCGCACGCGACCCTCGAACGCGGGGAGCCAGGCCTCGAAGTGCTCCAACTCTCCGTCCAGGACGTCGAGGACGCGGACGTCGCGGGACTCCAGGCCGTTGCGCAGCGCCATGGCGCCCTTGGAC
>JAFADT010000429.1 GCA_023424585.1 Pseudomonadota bacterium | reverse complement strand
GGTGCAGGCGGTGTCCGGCGCGGAGCAGTCCCCGGTGGAGGCCCCGGGCGCGGCCGCGCGCTCGCGCGAGCAGCTGCGCATCCTCCAGGAGGTGGCGAAGCTGCTGTCCGTCACCGACGACCTGGAGGCGCTGCCCGGCAAGGTGCTGGACCTGGCGTTCCAGATCCTCCACGTGGACCGGGGCGTCATCCTGCTGGTGGACGAGGCCACCGGGAAGCTGGAGCCGCGCGTCACCAAGACGGCGGAGGGCGCGGCCGTGCGCGGGCCCATCTACAGCCAGAACATCGTGGACTTCGTGCTGCGCCGGAGCGTGGCGGCGCTCTTCTCCGACGCGGTGAATGATCCGCGCCTGGGCGCCGCGGAGTCCGTCATCTTCAGCTCCATCCGCGCCTCCATGTGCGTGCCGCTCAAGCCGCGCGACGAGGTGCTGGGCGTGCTGTACGTGGATAACCTCTCCACGCCCAAGAGTTTCTCCGAGGACGACCTGGACTTCCTCGTCGCCTTCGCCGGGCAGGCGGCGCTCGCGCTGGAGAACGCCCGGCTCTACCGCCGCATCGAGCAGGAGACGGTGCAGCGCATGCAGCTCATCATGGACGCGAAGCTGGCCTCGCTCGCGACGCTGGTGGGCGGCATGGCGCACGAGCTGCGCAACCCGCTCAACTTCATCAGCAACTTCGCCGGCCTCTCCGTGGGCCTCGCGGAGGACCTGGCCGGCGTGCTGGAGCCGCAGCGCGAGCGGCTGACGCCAGACGCCGTGCGCGACGTGGACGAGGCGCTCGTGAGCCTGCGCACCAACGTCCAGAAGATCCGCGAGCACGGCCGCCGCGCTGACGCGATCATCCAGGGCATGCTCCAGCACGCGCGCCGCTCCCCCGGCCCGCGCGAGCCGGTGGACCTGAACGCCCTGGTGGCGGAGAGCGTGGCCCTGGGGCAGGGCGGCATGCGTGGCGAGCCCCTGGCCGTCCGCCTGGAGGCCGAGTACGACCCGGCCGTGGGGTGGCTGGAGCTCAGCCGCGCGGACGTGGGCCGCGTCATCATCAACGTCGTGGACAACGCGCTCTACGCCATGCGTCAGAAGCGCCAGGCGCTGGGCGCCAGCTACGCGCCGGTCCTCAAGGTTCGTACCCTCGCGCGTCCAGAGCAGGTGGAGCTCCGGCTGCGCGACAACGGGCCGGGCATCCCCGCGGAGAGCGCGGGAAGAATCTTCGACCCCTTCTTCACGACGAAGCCGCCTGGGCAGGGGACGGGCCTGGGGCTGTCGCTCAGTCATGACATCATCGTGCAGGGCCACCAGGGCACGTTCCGCATGGAGACGGCGCCGGGTGAGTTCACGGAGTTCGTCATCACCCTGCCCAGGCGGGGAGGACGGTCAGCAATGGAGCGAGGCTCGGGAACGCGATGAAGAACCCCATGGATCCTGCGCTGCTGGAGGCCTTCCAGGGCCGGTATGAGCTCCTGTCGGAGCTGGGCGAGGGCGGCTTCGGCCGCGTCTACAAGGCCCGCCAGGTGACCACCGGCCAGAGCGTGGCGGTGAAGCTGCTCCGCCTCACGGAGGGCGCGACGCCGGAGTCCGTGGAGCGCCGCAGCGCGCGCTTCGAGCGCGAGATGAAGCTGTGCGCGCAGATGCACCACCCGAACATCGTGCGGCTCATCGACTCGGGCCGGACGCAGGGCGGCGCCGTGTACTCCATCTTCGAGTTCGTGCCGGGGAAGAACCTGGCGCAGGTGCTCGCGGAGGAGGGCGTGCTGGATCCGGTGGAGGCGCGCCACCTGCTGCTCCAACTGCTGGACGCGCTGGCGTGCGCGCACGCGCAGAACGTGGTGCACCGCGACCTGAAGCCCGCGAACATCATGGTCGTGCCCACCGGCGCCCGGCGCAACGCGCTGGTGCTGGACTTCGGCATCGGGTCGGTGACGGACGAGCTCTCGCGCGGCGAGGGGCAGCCGCGCATCACGTCCACCAACGAGTCGCTGGGCACGCCGTCCTACGCGGCGCCGGAGCAACTGCGCGGGCAGGCGCCCACGCCGCGCTCGGACCTGTACGCGTGGGGGCTCGTCTTCCTGGAGTGCCTCACCGGCCGGCGCGTTTTCGAGGGCGCCACCGTGGCGGAGGTCATCTTCCAGCAGCTGTCCACGGAGCCGGTGCCCCTCCCGCCGGCCATCGCCGCGCACCCGCTGGGCAGGCTGCTCCAGCGCGTCACCGCGAAGGACCCGTCCCAGCGCACCGTGTCCGCGGAGGTGCTCCTGCGCCAGCTGGAGGCGGTGGACGTGTCCAACCTGCCGCGCCGGCCGGCGCCGGTGCGCATCCAGCCCGCGGCCCCCAACGCGGAGACGGCGACGGTGGAGCTGTCCAGCCGCACGCCCAACGCGCTGTCCACGCGCTCGCGCCGGTGGGCGGAGGGCGAGCGCCGCCAGCTCACGGTGGTGTGCTGCACGCTGTCCGCCACGCAGACGGCGCCGGGCCCGGTGGACATCGAGGAGCTGGACCACGTGCTGGGCGCCCAGCAGGAGGTCTGCATCGAGATCGCCCGGCGCTACAACGGCCACATCGCCAGCGCGCTGGGCGACATCGTCCTCTTCTACTTCGGCTATCCGGCGGCGCGGGAGGATGACGCGCGGCGCGCGGCGCAGGCGGCGCTGGACATGGTGGCCGAGGTGAAGCGGCGCGGCCGCGCCATCGAGGCGGAGCGCGGCACGCGGGTGGAGCTCCGCGTGGGCCTGCACACGGGCCTGGTGGTGGCGCGCGAGCAGCGGGACCCCACGCTCTCCGGCCTGGGCTTCGTCGTGGGCACCACGCCGAAGCTGGCGTTCCGGCTGTCCACCTCCGCGCAGCCCGGGGCCATCCTCGTCACCGGCGACACGCAGCAGCTGGTGCGCAAGCACTTCCCGCTGGAGCGCGTGCCCGCGGCCCCCAACGAGCTGTTGCCCCCGGGCCTGGAGACGTTCGTGCTCCAGGGCGCCGACGCGACGTGGAGCGGCGCGGACGACGCGCTGGCGCTCGTGGGGCGCTCGCGCGAGCTGGACCTGGTGCTGGCCCGCTGGGAGCAGGTGCGCTCGGGGCAGGGGCAGGCGGTGCTGATCTCCGGCGAGCCGGGCATCGGCAAGTCGCGCCTCATGCGCGAGCTGGGGGACCGCCTGGGCGCGGAGCCCCACACGTGGCTGGAGGCCCGCTGCACGGCGGACGCCTCCGGCCAGGCGTATGCCCCCGTGGTGGACCTGCTCACGCGGATGCTGGACCCGAACCGCGACCTGTCGCCGGATGCCCGGCTCACGGGCCTGGAGGCGCTCCTGTCCGGCTACAGCTTCGAGCTGCCGGAGACGGTGCCCCTGCTCGCGCCGCTCCTGTCCCTGCCGCTGCCGCCGGAGCGCTGGGCCCCGCTGGACGTGTCGCCCCTGAAGCACCGGGAGCTCACTCGCGACGCGCTGCTCTCGCTCCTCGCCGCCATGGCGGAGCGCCAGCCCGTGGTGCTGGCGCTGGAGGACCTGCACTGGGCGGACCCGTCCACGCTGGAGCTGCTCAAGGCGCTGGTGGAGGAGGTGTCCTCGTCGCGCCTGCTCTCCGTGTTCAGCGCGCGGCCGGAGTTCGAGCCGCCCTGGGCCGCGTCGTCGGTGACGCAGGTGCAGCTGGGCGCCCTGGGGCGCGCGGAGGTGGAGCGGCTGGCCACCGCCGCCGCGGGCGGCCCGCTGTCGCCGGAGGCGCTGGAGGAGATCGCCACGCGCACGGACGGCATCCCGCTGTTCGTGGAGGAGCTGGTGCGCACGCTGCGCGAGTCCGGCGCGCTGGTGGAGCGCGAGGGGCGCATCGCGCTGGAGGCGGGCAAGGGGGGCCCCGCGGTGCCGGGCACGCTGCGCGACCTGCTCGTCGCGCGCCTGGACCGGCTGGGCCGCGCCAAGGAGACCGCGCAGGTGGCCTCCGTGCTGGGCCGCGAGCTGACGCACGAGCTGCTGCGCCACGTGAGCCCGCTGACGCCCGAGGCGCTGGAGGCGGACCTGGAGCGGCTGGTGGGCTCGGGGCTCCTGCACCGCAAGCGCCGGCCGAAGGGGCCGGTGTACCTCTTCAAGCACGCGCTGGTGCGCGACGCGGCCTACGACTCCATGCTCAAGCGGTACCGGCAGCAGGTGCACGCGAAGACGGCGGAGGCGCTGGAGGCGCACTTCCCGGAGCAGGTGGAGGCCCGGCCGGACCTGCTCGCGCACCACCTGGCCGCCGCGAACCTCAAGCGCAAGGCCATCGTCTACGCGCAGAAGGCCGCGCTCGCCGCGCTGGTGCGCTCCGCCTACCTGGAGGCCATCCTCTTCGCCCGGCTGGGCCTGTCGTGGCTGGACGCCATCGACGAGCCGGCGGAGCGCACGCCGCTGGAGCTGAGCCTCAACGGCGTGCTCGCGCCGGCTCTGATGTCCACGCAGGGCTGGCGCTCGCAGGACCTGCGCGCCGTGGCCGAGCGCTCGCTGGAGCTGCTCTCCTCCGTGGGGGAGAGCCCCTACGCGGCCCCGACCCTGTGGGTCCTCTCCATCTACTACCACCTGGGCGGAGACCAGCGCCGGGTGCGCGGGCTGCTCGACCGGCTGGTGGCGCTGGCGCAGCGCACCGGCGACGCGGGGCAGGAGGCGGTGGCGCTCACCATCCTCTCCAACATCGAGCTGCTGGAGGGCCGCCTGGGCGAGGCGAAGGCGAAGGCGGACCGGTGCCTGGCGCTGTTCGACCCGGTCGCGCACCGGATGCACCGCATCCTGTACGGCCAGGACACGCGCGTGGGCGGCGAGTCCGTGCTGTGCCGCGGGCTGTGGCTGCTGGGCTTCCCGGACCAGGCGAAGGCGCACGGCGAGGCCGCGGTGGCGTGGGGCCGCGAGCTGAACCACGGCACCAGCATCGGCCTGTCGTTCATCTACCTGCTGCTGATGGCCCAGGAGCACGGCGACCGGACGGAGGCGCTCCAGCTCATCGCGCAGCACTCGGAGCTGTCCCACCGCCATGGCCTGCTGGAGCAGTCCGCCTACGTGGGCATCCTGCGGGGGTGGGCGATGAAGGACCTGGAGTCGACGCGGCGGAGCGTGGCGCTGCGCGAGGCGTTCGGCACGGAGATGGACCAGCCGGCCTACTACGCCATGCTCGCGGAGCTGGAGCTGGAGCTGGGCCACCTGGAGGCGGCGCTCGCCACCGTGGAGCGCGGCCGGCAGCGCGCGCAGGCCCTGGGCGAGGCCTACCACGAGTCCAAGCTGCTCTGCGTCAAGGGCCGGGTGCTGCTCCAGCGGGATGGAAACACTGCACTCTCCGCGGAGACGTGCTTCCGGCAGGCGGCCGAGGTGGCGCACGCGCAGGGGGCTCGGATGCGGGAGCTGCAGGCCGTCACCGCGTTGGCACGGCTGCTCCAGGCGTCCGGACGGCAGGAAGAAGCCCGGCGGCGGCTGCAAACGGTCTACAGTACCTTCTCCGAAGGCTGGGGAACCCCGCCCATCTCGGAGGCCCGCGCGCTGTTGGGAGCGCTGGGAGGAGAGTGCTGACATGAGCAAGAAGAAGCCGGAGTCAAAGGCCGCGCCCGCCCGGGCCCGCCCGGTGGCGCGCAAGCCCACGCGGAGCACGGGGGCCCAGGCCTCGGTGAATGACTGGCAGGCCGTGTGGATGCGCGCCGTGGCGCTCGCGTGGAAGGAGCCGGAGTTCGAGGCGGCGCTGCAGAAGAACCCGCGCGAGGCCCTCAAGAAGCGCTTCGACTTCGACCTGCCGGCCAGCATCCACCTGAAGGTCATCCCGTCCACGGAGAAGAACGCGGCGACGGACGGCACCTGGAAGGTGAACAGCGCGGAGGTGGAGCTGCACCTGCCGAAGAAGCCGGCGGACGTGGCGGACCACGCCGTGGCGCTCTCCAGCCTCACCGACACCTACGGCCGCTCGCACTGCTGCGGCAGCCCCTGCTGCTGACACCGGCGTGAGGGCGCCGCGGGGCGCTTTCAGCGGCCCAGGGCGGGAGCGTCTCCGCCCGACACCGCGAAGGCGCCCACGGAGGCCTCGCCGAAGCCGTCCACGCCCGCCACGCGCTGGAAGAAGTCCGGGTCGCTCCGGCCCAGCGCGTAGGGCCGCAGGCCCAGCGCGGTGGACACCAGGTAGAGCGTCTGCACCAGCGCTCCCGTGTCCTGTAGCACCAGCGAGTACGCCAGCGTCTCGTACTTCCACGCGAGCCGGGGCACGCGCGCGGCCACCACCATCAGCACCTCCGGCCGCTCGAAGGGCTCTGCGGGCGCGCGGGCCTCGTCCATCAGCGCGTGGAACTCCGGCGTGGGGGCGCTCAGCTTCTCCAGGCGGTGTCCCAGCGGGTCGTAGTGGTAGGCGCCGGGGGCCAGGCCCTGGCACTCGCCCACCAGCGGATACAGCTCCAGCGCGTACACCGCGCCCGCGCCGGGGTAGGGCCGGTCGGTGACCTCGCCGTCCTGCGTGGTGCGCACGTCGCGCACGCGCGCGGCCCGGTAGAGCAGCTCCCCCAGCTGTCGCACGGTGAGGGGGCTGGCGCCCCGGCCGCGCAGGCTGCGGCGCGCCTCCAGCACCTCCGTGAAGGAGCGGTCCGCGGCGCGCAGCGCCTCCATGTCCGGCCGGTACAGCTCCACCGCCTCCTGGATGACGGAGGGCTTGAGGGCGGGCGGGTTGGGCAGCTCGCCCCGGAAGCGGTACGTGGCGCCCGCGCGCGTCTGGTGGCCCCAGCCCCGCGAGCGCAGGTGGAAGAGCAGGTCGTGCGGCTCCCACTGCTTCAGCGCCGTCTGCGTCTCCTCCGACGCCGGCACGTCCAGCCCGTTGGGGACCAGGATGCCCGTCTCCGCCAGGAGGCGCACCAGCTCGCGCAGCGTGAAGGACTCGATGCCGGTGTTGAACTGGTTGAGCCGCGCCAGCAGCGTGGGGCGGGCCATGTCGAAGAGCAGCGACACGACGCGCCGGTCATGCAGCGCGGCGGTGGCGTGCACCGTGGGGCAGTCCAGCACCGCGCAGCCCTCCGCCATGCGGGTGTGCGCGAAGCGGGACAGCTGGAGCGCCTGGGTGGCGTCGAACGTCGCGCGGTGGCGCACGAAGGACGCGGACGCGGGCGTGAGCGTCAGGAGCAGGTTGCCCCGCTCCTCCACCGTCCACGACAGCAGGCCGCCGTCGCCGGCCAGGTCCAGCCAGTACCACGCGAGCGTCGTGTCCGGGCCCGCGACGTCGGGCACCTCCGACTCATGGATGCCTCCGTCCGCGAGCGACTCGAAGACGGCGCGCACACCGGGGGCCAGCGGCCCCAACCGCAGCGAGCGGCCAGGACCCTCCACGCGCGCGTCCTCCGCGTCAGGGCAACGCAGCGCCACACCTTCGGCGAGCGACAGTCTCATTCGTGCGGCCTCACGGTTCCACACCGTAGAACCGAGTCGGGTTTTCCCAGAGAACCTTTCGTAGACGACTTTCGGTCATCACGTCACGCAATGACAGCAGGGACCCCAGCACGTCCTCGCCGTGGTCCAGGTGCGGGAAGTCGCTCCCGAAGACGAGGCGGTCCTCCGGGAGGTGGCGCACCACGTCAGCCAGGTACGGCTCATCCGGCTCCACGGAAACGAAGCAGTGCCGGCGCAGGTAGGAGGAAGGGAGCTGTCGGATGGTGGCGGAGACCTCTGCACCCACAGCGCGATATTCCTCGTCCAGCCGCCACGCCCAATACGGCAGCCAGCCGCAGCCGGCCTCCATGGCGCCGATGCGCAGCGCGGGGTGCCGCTCCAGCACGCCCCCCTGGAGGAGCGCGAGCAGCCCCATCATCAGCTCCAGGGGGTGGGCGCAGACGTGGTTGGCGAAGCGGGTGTCGAAGCGGTCCGCGCCCGCGGACGGCACGTAGACGTGGCCGCTGCCGTGGAGCACCACCGCGAGTGAGCGCCGCTCGCACTCGGACCAGAAGGGCTCATAGGCGGCGTCCGACAGGAGCCGGCCGCCGATGGGGTTGGGGCGGACCATCACGGCGCGCCAGCCGAAGCCGGCGACGCGGCGGACCTCCGCGACCATGGCCTCCGGCTCGTGTCGGCTGATGAGCCCCACGCCCCGCAGGCGCTCGGGGGCGTGCGCGCAGAAGCCGTGCAGCCACGTGTTGTAGACGGACGCGAACGCGGTGGCGACGTGGGGCTTCAGCGGGGAGAAGCCCTCCAGGAGCAGCGCATAGGTGGGGAAGAGTGCCGCCATGTCCACGCCGTCGCGATCCATCTGGGCCAGGTACACGTCCGGCCGTTGCAGCAGTTCATTGCGCCCCAGCTGCGCGTAGGATCGCGCGGAGAACTCCACCCACGCCTTCTCCGGCATGTGGTTCCACAGCGGCTTGCCGTCCACCTCGGGCAGGGGCAGCACGGGGAGGAGGCCCTGGGGGCCCAGCCGCTCCAGGCGCGCCTCCAGGGGCTCCTCGGGGAGGCGCCCCAGGCGGGGCGCGTGGCGGCGCAGGGCGGGTTCCAGCTGCTCCGCCCAGAGGTTGAGCGGCTCCAGGACATGCCGGTCCGCGTCGAAGATGCGAAGGCCGTCGCGCATGCGTCAGGGGCCCCAGCTCGCCAGCTCGTCGCGCACGTCCTTGAGCAGCGCCTCCAGCAGGCCGGTGCGCCGGGCCTGGGTGCGCAGGGCCTGCTCCTCCGCGTCCTCCAGCGTGCCCGGCCGTCCGCCGCGCGCCGCCACCTCGCGGTCGCACAGCTCGCGCAGGAAGTCGTGGTGCTGCGGCTGGAGCGCCTGGAAGCCCTCGCCCCAGCGGGCGACGAAGTCCACCAGCACGTCGCGCGAGGCCTCCGGCACGTCGCGGCGGTCTGGCAGGTCGCGGCTCAGGCGCACGAAGAGATCCGGGAACACGTCGCGCATGGCCCTGGCGAAGCCGGGCGGGACGTAGACGGGCTGCGTGTCCGGGACGAGGTCGCCCCTTCGTTCTGCGGCGAGCACCGCGTCGAAGTCCGTGAAGAGGCGCTCGTGCCGGCGGCGCTCGTTCTGGTTGCGCGCGAGGAAGAACACCGCGCGCGGCAGCATCGCCGGGGCGGCGCGGCGCACCTCCGCGAGCGTGTCCCCCAGGGCCTGGCGCTCCGGCGGCGTCAGGGCCCAGGCGGCGGTGGCCTCCCGCAGGAAGCGGTCGGTGACGGCCTCCGGCCAGGGGGCCTCCTCCACCCGGGGCGGGCGCTGGATGTCGGCGAGGAAGCGGCGGATGCGGTCGCAGGCGGCGTCCCAGGTGGACAGGCGCTCCACCAGGTCGCGGAAGCCCTCGAGCAGCTGGGGCCGCGTCATGCCCAGGGGCAGCACGTTGAGCACGATGGCGCCCCGGTCCTTGGCGGGCGCCCTCCGGGGCGTGGCGAGCCGGCCCTCCGCGCGCAGCCGCGTCCACAGGCGCGTGCCGCGCGGGGCCTGGAGGGGCGCCACCACCACCCAGGGCAGGTGCGTGCGCTGGATGTTCGCGTGCAGGGTGTCGAACACGGCGGGCGTGTCGTGGTCGAACCCGACGATGAAGCTGCCCCGGGGCCCGATGCCGTGCGCCTGGATGCGCAGCAGGTCGCCCACCAGGTCCGCGCGCACGTTCTGGTGCTTCTGCGCCTCCTTGAGCGCGGCGGGGTCGAAGGACTCGATGCCCAGGACGACGGTGTAGAAGTTGGCGTCCGCCATGCCTTCCAGGAGCGCGCTGTCGCGGCTCAGGTTCATCGTCACCTGGGTGAAGAAGCGCAGCGGGCGGGGCAGGGCGCGGTTGAGGGGCACCAGCCCCGCGAGCACCTCCTTCGCGTACGCCGCGTCTCCGATGAACTCGTCGTCCGCGAAGAAGACGCCCTCCGCGCCGAGCGCCGCGTGGGCGCGCACCTCCTCCAGCACGCGCTCCACCGGCTTGTGCCGCTGCTTGCGGCCGTACAGGTAGATGACGTCGCAGAACGAGCAGTCGAACGGGCAGCCGCGCGTGGTCTGCACGGAGCCCCACGCGTAGCGCGGGAAGTCCGCCGCGACGGCGTCCCAGCGGGGCAGGGGGCTCTCGCTCAACGACGGCTTGTCCAGCTGTCGGTACTCGGGCGCGTACTCGCCGCCCAGCCAGTCCGCGAGGAAGCGCGGCCAGGTGCGCTCCGCCTCGTTGACGAAGAGGGCGTCGAAGAAGCCGCGGTAGTCCTCGGGCGCGGCGGAGACGGCGGGGCCGCCCGCGACCACGGTGGCGCCCCGGTCGCGGAAGTGCCCGCCCAGGAAGCGCGCCTGGTAGGTGAGGGCCGAGTACATCACCGACACGCCGACGATGTCGTAGTCCGGCAGCTCCGTGTCCGCGCGCACCTGGCCGTGCAGCTCCTCGTCCCAGATGTCCACGGTGAAGGTGTCCGGCGTGAGCGCCGCGAGCGTCGCGCAGGCCAGCGGCGTCATCGTCGCGCGCTTCACCAGGCCGCGCTCGGGGTCGAAGTCCTCCGTCTCGCGGTCCACGTGGCGCCGGTCGGGGCCGCACTGGACCAGGAGGATGCGGGGCCTGGGCTCGAGAAGCGATGCCATCGCTCAGAAGTAGAAGGGCACGGGGTTGAGCTGCGCTTCGGTCTTCGGTTCCTTCAGCCACCCCAGCCGCACGGGGACGTCATACAGCCGTCCGGGGCCCAGCCGGGGCCAGAAGTGCCGCAGCCCCGGGACGATGACCTTCACCGCGGAGATGCCCACGTCGGGCCGGGACTGCTCCACCACCAGCGTCTCCAGCCCCACGCGCGCGGCCCGGGCCACGCACTCGCGCACGTCGTCCCGCAGGTCGTCGTGGCCCTGGTGGGGGAAGTCGGCGCGGACGCGCGCGGGGACCCGGTCGTCGGGGAAGAGCCAGGTGACGTCCTCGTGCGCGCCGGAGTGCCAGGGCGACGGGGACAGGTCCTTCGGGTCGTAGCACTGGGCCACCTCCGTGAGCGCGCGCTGCACGGCGAGCTTCGCGTCGAAGTGGCAGCCGCAGCCGGCCCAGGCCCGGCCGTGCTCCGGAGACCACGCGAGCGCGGCGAACACCGGGATGCCCAGGTCGTGCGTGAGGTCCAACACCGACAGCTGGAGCCCGAGCGACCGGTAGTGCGCCGCCACGGAGGTGAACCACGGCTCGTCGAAGGAGCGCAGGTCCACGCGCGGACGGCGCAGGCGGTTGTACCACCAGAGCGCCACCGCATCGCGCTCCACCAGCTCCAGGAAGCCCTGGAGGATGGCCTCCTCCACGC
>JAFADT010000313.1 GCA_023424585.1 Pseudomonadota bacterium | reverse complement strand
GAGCAGCTGCTCAAGATGGCGGCGGAGCTCTTGCAGATGGCCGCCGCGCGCAAGGCGCACCCGGGCTATGCCTTCACCGCGCCGGACCGCTACTTCGCCCAGTTCGAGGCGGACTTCGAGTTCGAGGAGACGCCGGACCAGGCGAAGGCCATCGAGGACGTGCTCGCGGACATGCAGAAGCCGCAGCCCATGGACCGGCTCGTCTGCGGCGACGTGGGCTACGGCAAGACGGAGGTGGCGATGCGCGCCGCCTTCAAGGCCACGCTGGACCGCAAGCAGGTGGCGGTGCTGGTGCCCACCACGGTGCTGGCGCAGCAGCACTTCCACTCCTTCAAGAAGCGCTTCAAGGACTACCCCGTCACGGTGGAGGTGATCTCCGGCATCCGCAAGCCGCCGGAGGTCCGCGACATCCTCCGCCGCGCGAAGGAGGGCAAGGTCGACATCGTCATCGGCACGCACAAGCTGCTGGCGGGCGAGGTGGCCTTCAAGGACCTGGGGCTCCTGGTGGTGGACGAGGAGCAGCGCTTCGGCGTGAAGCAGAAGGAGGCGCTCAAGCGGCTGCGCACGCAGGTGGACGTGCTGACGCTGACGGCGACGCCCATTCCCCGCACGCTGCACATGAGCATGTCCGGCGTGCGCGACATGAGCATCATCGCCACGCCGCCGCAGGACCGCCGGGCCATCCGCACCTTCGTGATGAAGTACGACGAGGCCGTCATCAAGGAGGCCGTGGAACGCGAGATCGCCCGCGGCGGCCAGGTCTTCTTCGTGCACAACCGCGTGGAGTCCCTGCCGTCCATGGAGCAGGAGCTGAGGAAGCTCCTGCCGCACGTCTCCATCGGCGTGGCGCACGGCCAGATGGGCGAGGGGCAGCTGGAGAAGGTGATGCTCCAGTTCACGGAGCACAAGTTCCAGGTGCTGCTGTGCACCAGCATCATCGAGAGCGGCATCGACATCTCCAGCGCCAACACGATGATCGTCAACCGCGCGGACCAGTTCGGCCTGGCGCAGCTCTACCAGCTGCGCGGGCGCGTGGGCCGCAGCAAGGAGCGCGCGTACGCGTACCTGCTGGTGCCCACGCGCCGTCCGGTGACGAAGGACGCGCAGCGGCGCCTGGAGGTGCTCCAGAACTTCACGGAGCTGGGGGCGGGCTTCTCCATCGCCAGCCACGACCTGGAGATCCGCGGCGCGGGCAACCTCCTGGGCGAGAAGCAGTCCGGCGCCATCGCGGAGATCGGCTTCGACCTGTACGCGCAGCTGATGGAGGAGGCGGTGGCGGAGCTCCAGGGCCAGCCGCCCAGGGTGCACGTGGAGCCGGACATCAACCTGCCCATGCCGGCGCTCATCCCCGACGACTACGTGGCGGACGTGCACCAGCGGCTGGTGTTCTACAAGCGCTTCAGCCAGGCCAGCCACCCGGACGAGGTGACGGACCTGCGCGCGGAGCTGGTGGACCGCTACGGCGAGGCGCCCGACGAGGTGGACGCCCTCTCCGAGGTGACGCTCCTGAAGATCGACATGCGCGAGCTGCGGCTGCGCGCGCTGGAGGCGGGCCCGGGCCGGCTGTCGCTGGCGCTGGGCGGCGACGCGCTCCTGGACGGCGCGAAGGTGGCGGGGCTGGTGCAGCGCTCCAAGGGCTTCTACCGGCTGACGCCGGACATGAAGCTCATCGCCCGCGTGCCCCCGGAGGTGAAGGGGCACGCGCTGCTCGCGGAGGCGCACAAGCTGCTGCGCGACGTGGGCACCTGCGCCCTGCCCCGGCACTGACGCGCGTCCGGGGAGTGGGCTAGGCTGCGGCGCCGCATGGCCATTGAGAAGGCGCAGTTGCTCATCGCGGACATCGGTGGCTACACCCGCTTCATGCGGGAGCACCGCTTCGGCCTGGCGCACGCACAGGACACGGTGGCGCGGCTGCTGGAGGCCGTCATCGACGCGTCCGGCCGGTTCAAGCTGGCGAAGCTCGAAGGCGACGCGGCCTTCTTCTACGCCGTGGGGGAGGACGCCGCGCCGATCGCGAAGCAGGTCGCGGCCATCCGCCGCGCCTTCCTGGAGCGCCGGGAGCAGCTCGCCATCGACCGGATGTGCAAGTGCGACGGGTGCACGCAGGTGGGCGGCCTGACGCTCAAGTTCGTGGCCCACGCCGGCGAGGTCGCCTTCCAGAAGGTGAAGCACCTCACGGAGCTGGCGGGGGTGGACGTCATCCTCGTGCACCGGATGCTGAAGAACGACGTGCCCGTGCGCGAGTACGTCCTGATGACGGACGCGGTGCACCAGCGGCTGGAGCCGGAGCTGCGCCAGCTCAGCCAGGGGCTGGAGCACGACTTCGAGGGCATGGGCCGCACGCCGACCCACTACATCGACCTGAGCACGCTGGTCACGAACGTGCCCGCGCCGCGCCCCAACCTGCTGCGCAAGCTGTGGCACAAGCTGACGCTGGAGCTGCGCTCGCTGAAGTACGTGCTCGGCTTCAAGGAGGCGTGTCAGGGCTTCCGCAACGTCGAGGTCGTCGACGAGAAGCCCTGAAGCGCCGCGGGCTCAGCCGCCCGTGCAGAAGCGGGCCACGGCCTGGGTGAGCGCGGCCTCGCAGCGGACCAGGTCCTCCATGGGGACGAACTCGCCCGTCTGGTGCGCGACGCGGATGTCGCCGGGGCCGAACACCACCGCCTCCGCGCCCAGCTCCGTGAGCTGGGGGGCCTCCGTGCCGAAGGAGACCGTCTCGGACGCGTTGCCGCTCACCTGCTCCAGGAAGCGCACCACGTCCGCGTCGCCGCGCGTGTGGACGCCGCGGTCCAGGCGCAGCACCTTGATGCGCGCCTCGTAGGCGGGCTCGTCGCGCGTGAGCTCCTGGCGGATGTGCTCCATCAGCTCGGGGACGCGCTCGGCGGCCTGGCCGGGGATGGGGCGCCACTCCACGGTGAAGCGGCAGGAGCCGGGCAGGACGTTCTTCGCCTTGCCGCCCTGGATGAGGCCCACGTTCACGGTGGTGAAGGGCGGCTGGAAGCCCTCGTCGCGGTCCTCGCGGAGGACGGTGTTCGCCAGCGTCTCCAGCCGCTGGAGGAAGCGGCCAGCGCGGAAGATGGCGGACGCGCCCAGCTCCGGGTAGGCGCTGTGGCCCTCCTTGCCCAGCACCTCCACCTCCGCCAGGCAGTAGCCCTTGTTGGCGCGCACGGGGATGAGGCGCGTGGGCTCGCCGACGATGGCGTGCCTCGCGCGGCCCAGGCCCGCCGCCACCAGCTTCTTCGCGCCCACGAGGCCCACCTCCTCATCCGCGGTGAGGATGACGAGCAGCGGCGCGTCCAGCTTCGGCAGGTCCTTGCGCGTGGCGGTGTGCAGCGCGCAGGCGATGAAGCCCTTGGTGTCGCAGGCGCCGCGGCCGTACAGCTTGCCGTCGCGCTCGGTCAGGCGCAGTGCGTCCGCCCAGGCGGCGTCATAGGGCACGCAGTCGGAGTGGCCCACCAGGGCCAGCGCGGCGCGGTCGGCGCCGCCCTTGCAGGCGATGAGGTTCACCTTCGCCACGCCCGCGTCGTCGGTGTAGTGCTGGCGCTCGGCGGTGAAGCCCGCGGCCTCCAGGCGCGCCTGGGCGTAGTCGATGAGGGGCGCGTTGGGGCGCGAGGACGTGGTGTCCAACGCCACCAGCTCCGCCAGGGTGGCCCGCAGCGCGGGCAGCGTGTCGCTCATGGGACGGCCTCCGGTCAGGCCACCTCCATGCCACCGCCCGCGCCGCGACGCCAGCGTGGCCGTGCCCTCAGCGTCGCGCGGAGGCCACCCCCGCCGCGTCCGGGGCCGCTGGGAACCCGGAGTTGTCATCCGCGCCCGGCCGGCCCAGGCCCTTGGAGATGGCGGGCGCGGACGCGGTCACCCGGCCCACGTAGAAGACGCCGTGGTAGCCGTCCTTGTTGGGCGAGCCCCAGACGTGCACGAAGAAGCGGTCGCCGTTGTCCTTCCCTTTCGCCTCCTTCACCCCGCAGTCCAGCGTGCGGCTGCGCTCGTCCGGCGCGCAGATCCACGCCGACCCGCTGTCATAGGCCACGTCCAGCGCCACCACGTGCTTCAGCCGAGCGGTCAGCAGCCGCCCCATGGGCTGGTACTCCTTGTCCCAGGGCAGGCCCTTCGCCGTGCGCGGATGGACGTTGCCGCTCACCACCAGGTGGAAGCGCGCGGGGCCGGCCTCCACCTCCTTCAGCACCGTGGCCGCCAGGACCCGCTCACGCGGCTGTCCCTTCAGCTTCGGGTGGTCATAGACGAACACCGCCACGTCCAGGCCTCGCGCGCGCAGCAGCCGCAGCTGCTCCAGCATGTTCGCCACCGCCTCGCTGCCCCGCCCGTCCGGGTACGGGCTGCGCCAGAACGGGGCCTCCATCAGCTTGAGCCAGTCCTCCTCCCGGCCCTGGCTCTGGAGGAAGGTGGTGACGCGCGCCTGGCTCTCCGCCGGCAGCTCCAACCCCACCGACACCGGCGTGCCCGCGACGGTGAGCTGGCAGGCCGCCTGCGCGATGAAGCGCGGCACCTCCTGCGTGCCGTGCAGCTCGCCCAGCAGCAGCACCCCGCCCGCCTTCGCCTGGGCCTTCAGGCCGATGATGGGCGCGCCGCACTCGGTGAACGCGGGCGCGGACTTCGCCTCGGGCGCTTTCGCCACCGGTTGCGCGGACGCGAGCGGGGCGGCCCCGTCCTTCGACGCCAGGCCCGGCGCGATGGCGTTGAACACCCGCCACTCCAGGGTCAGGTCGCGCGTGCCGTGCGCGGACTCGGCGACGATGGCGTTCTCGCCGCGCGGCATCGAGAACCGGTCCTCGTCGTCCTCCACGCCGAGGGCGAAGCCACCCTCCAGGGTTTCGAGGCCGCCCGGAGCGGGCCCGATGCCACTCATCTCCTCCAGCCGGTTCTGGAGGTCGAGGCCCATGTTGCGGCTCACGCCCCACTCCAGCTCCTTGCCAGGGGCGGAGAGCGCCTTGTTCGCGCTGCGGGTGATGCGGATGATCCACAGCTTGCTCTTCGTGGGCGTCTCCCGCTTGCCCAGCACGAGGTAGCGGTGCCAGTAGCCGGAGATCTTCGACCCGCCGAACTCCTCCTTCCACTCCGTCTGCAACACCGGACTGTCCGGCGCCTCGCGGAAGCTCAGCTTCGCGTCCACGAAGTACTGGCGCACCGACGGCCAGACCTCCTCCAGGGGCCGGTCGTAGATGGCCTCCCGCCCCATCGGGTCCCAGTCCATGGGTCTCGCGGCGCATCCCGCCGCCAGGAGCAAGGCCAGCCATCCCATCTTCAGCGTCTTGTGCATTCGCAGTGCCTCCATCGCGTCCCCCCGATGCGATGGACAACGCCGCGCGCGGAGAGGGCATATCGAGCCCCGTGAAAGCCAGAGGCCGCGCGGGCCACCGGCTCCGGTGACTCGCACGGCCCCTGTCCTCCCCCTCTGGCTCCGGCTACGGGCTCGACGCGGGCGGCGCGTCTGGATTCCCCAGCCCCTTCAGGATGGCGGGTTCGGACGCCGTCACGTGGCCCACGTAGAAGACGCCGTGGTAGCCGTCCCGGGGCGAGTCCCAGACGTGCACGAAGAAGCGGTCGCCGTTGTCCCTGCCCTTCGCTTCCTTCACCCCGCAGTCCAGCTTGCGCTCCTGTTGATCCGCGGCGCAGATCCATGCCGTGCCGCTGTCATAGGCCATGTCCAGCACGGTGACGTCCTCGAGCTGGTCCTTCAGCAGGTAGCCCATGGGCTTGTACTGCGTGTCCCACGGCAGGCCCTTCGCCGTGCGCGGATGGACGTTGCCGCTCACCACCAGGTGGAAGCGCCGCGGCGTCGCCTTCACCTGCGCCAGCACCGTCTGCGTCAGCGCGTCCTCACGCGGCTGGCCGGAGAGCTTCGGGTGGTCGTAGACGAACACCGCCACGTCCAGGCCCTGTGCACGCAGGTGCCGCAGCTGCTCCAGCATGTTCGCCACCGCTTCGCTGCCCCGGCCGTCCGGATACGGGCTGCGCCAGAACGGGGCGTCCATCAGCTTGAGCCAATCCACCTCGCCCCCCTCGCTCTGGAGGAAGGTGGTGATGCGCGCCTCGTTCTCCACCGGCAGCTCTAGCCCCACCGTCACCGGGATTCCCGCCGTGACGAGCTGACACACGGACTGCGCGATGAAGCGCGGCACCTCCTGCGTGCCGTGCAGCTCGCCCAGCAGCAGCACCCCACCCGCCTTCGCCAGCTTCTTCAGGCCCAGGATGGACTGACCGCACTCGGTGAACACCGGCGCGTCCTTCGCGCCCGGAGCCTTCGCCACCGCCTGCTCCGCGCTCACCGCCTGCTTCCTGGCCAGCTTGGGCATGATGCCCCGGAACACCCGCCACTCCAGGGTCAGGTCGCGCGTGCCCTGCCCCGACTCCATGTAGAAGGCGTGCTCTCCCGCCGGGAAGGTCAGCCGGTCCTCGACGTCCTCCGCGCTGATGGCGTCATCCCCGAGCGCGTCCCCCCCGTTGAGCCCGACGCCGCGGCCGACGCCCCAGTCGATCCCCTTGCCAGGCTGCGACAGCGCCTTGTTCACCGTCTTGGTGATGCGGATGATCCACAGCTTGCTCGTCGTGGGCGTCTCCCGCTTGCCCAGCACGAGGTAGCGGTGCCAGAAGCCGGAGATCTTCGAGCCGCCGAACTCCTGCTTCCACTCGGTCTCCAGCACCAGGCTGCCCCGGTCCTCCCGGTAGGGCAGGTGCGCGTCCGTGAAGTACTCGCGCACCCGGGGCCACAGCTCCTCCACGGGCAGGTCGTAGATGGCCTCGTAGTCCGGCGTCTCCAGGTCCTGGCGTCCGGCGCAGCCGCCCAGGGCCCACCCCACAACCAGCAGCAGCGACAGCCAGGTTCCTGCACGCATCCGCTACCTCCCGCACCCACAATGCCCGGGCGGCTCCTGCATATCGAACCGCGCCCCCATCCTACGGGTAGAGGCGCCGGGCGAGCTGCTGGAAGGCCCGGCCACTCTCCTCCGTCAGCGGATGGCGGCCATCCCGGACCACGAGCCGGCCCCCCCCCCCGACCTCGCGCACCCCCCCCCCCCCCCCCCCCCAGCCGAAGCCCCGCCCGCCGCCCCGAAGACGATGCCCGGCAGGAGCGACGTGGGCCCCGCGCCCACCAGCGACGGGTGGTTCACATCCACCGTGAAGAAGTCCGCGGGCGCCCCCGGCGACAGCGAGCCCGTGCCCAGGCCCAGGCTCCGCGCGCCCTGCACCGTGGCCATGTCGAGGAGCCGCGCCGCCAGCCCGTCCAGGGTGCCCGTGCCCGGGTCCAGCACCGCGCGGCGCAGCCGCACCAGCCGCAGGTGCTGCTCCAGCTGCCGCGCCTCGTCCAGGAGGTCCACCACCGTCTGGCTGTCCGACCCGAAGCTCACCCGCGCCCCGGCCTTCACCAGCGCGTCCGCGGGCACGATGCCGTCCCCCAGGTTGCGCTCCGTGGACGGGCACGCGCACACCGTGGCCTCCGCGCGGCCGAGCAGCGCCACCTCGTCCTCCGTCAGGTGCACGCCGTGCACGGCGGTGAAGCGCGGCCCCAGCAGGCCCACGTCCGACACCAGCTCCACCGGCCGGCGGCCGTGCTCCGCGAGGCACGCCTCGATCTCCTTCGGCTGCTCCGCCACGTGCATGTGGATGGGCATGCCGGCGGGCGCGGCGCGAGCCACCTGCGTCAGCCAGTCTCTCGACACCGCGCGCACGCTGTGCGGCGCGAGCCCTACGCGCACCCGCGCGTCGCCGCGCACCGCGTGGGCCAGCGCCTCCGTGGTGGCCAGGAACGTGTCCACGTCCGCGTCGATGAAGCGGTGCTGGCGCGGGTTCGCGGGCACGTTGAAGCCCGCGCGCGCGTAGCCCACCCGCAGCAGGCAGATGCGCAGCCCCACGTCCGTGGCCGCGCGGATGACCGCGTGCGCCAGCGCGTTGCGGTCCGCGTAGGGCGTCCCGTCCGGCTGGTGGTGCAGGTAGTGGAACTCGCCCACCGTGGTGATGCCCGCGAGCGCCATCTCCAGGAACACCTGCCGCGAGGCGACGTGGATCTCCTCTGGCGTGAGCGCCTCCGCGGCGCGGTACATCGCCTCGCGCCAGGACCAGAAGTCGTCCTGTCCGCCAGCGGAGGCCACGTACTCGGTGCGTCCCCGGATGAGCCGCTGGAACGCGTGCGAGTGGCCGTTGACGAGCCCCGGCAGCAGCGCCCGCCCCGCGAGCCGCTCCACGCGCGCGCCCTCGGGCGCCGCGTCCAGGATTCGGCCATCCGCGCCCACCGCCAGCGCACGGCCTTCGTGGAGACGCCCTTCCGCGAAGAGGAAGTCGGGTTGGTAGACAGTGATGTCGCTCACGCGCGGCAGCGTATGACAGTTCCCCGCGACGCGCGGTAGCGGCTTCAGGCGCCCAGCTCAGCGCCCTCCATGAAGGAGGGCAGCCGGCTGTCCGCCCACGGACGGGTGCGCACCGCGTCGCGGATCCACGTGCCGTGGCGCCGCTCGTCCTCGCGGTGCTGCCGGATGAGGGCCTTCACCTCCGGGGCCCACTCGAACTGGAGGGCCAGCTCATAGGCCCGGTCGAACAGCTCCTCGTTGCCGAGCATGGCCCACAGCGTGGCCTCCGTCCCCATCAGCCCCGTCATCGCCGTCAGGCCCTTCATCGCGGAGCCCTTCAGGTCCGGACGCAGCGTCACCGGCTCGCCCCCGAAGTGCTGGAGGAGCGCGTTGAGGTCGCGCACGTGACGCAGGTGGTCCGCGCGGAAGTGGTTGAGGCGCTCGCGCACCAGCGCCGGCCGGATGCGGGCGATGGCGACGTCATACGCGCCCACGGCGTCGGCATCGAGCTGCGCCAGGCTGTGCAGGCGCTCCACTTCGGACTTGTCTGCCATGGGTGCCTCCTCCAACCGGCTACGGCGAGTGCTTGGGCCCGAACAATGTGGGGACTCCTCCTCTCGGAACCAACAGCCCGTCCCGGCACCCACCCCTGCGTCGCCCCCAGGGCAGGCGGACGGCCTCCTCGCCATCCGGCCCCGTGGCCGGACAAGCGGGGGCGGGGTCACGCGGAGCGCCTGCCCTCCTGGCCTCCCACCAGCCGGTGTGAGGAATTGCGCGCCCGCCCTCCTGTGCAGAGCGTTGGAGGGTGAAGACCTCCGACACGCAGAGACGGCTGCGCCGCTACCGGACGAAGCGCGACTTCCAGCGCACCCCCGAGCCCTCTCCGGACGCGGTGGCGCCGAAGTCGGAGGCGCCCCGCTTCGTCATCCACAAGCACGACGCCACGCGGCTGCACTACGACCTGCGGCTGGAGATCGGGGGCGTCCTGGTGAGCTGGGCCATCCCCAAGGGCCCCAGCCACGACCCGTCCGTGAAGCGGCTCGCGGTCCAGACGGAGGACCACCCGCGCTCCTACGCGGACTTCGAGGGCCACATCCCGGACGACCAGTACGGCGGCGGGGACTCGCTGCTGTGGGAGTCCGGCACGTTCGAGGTCGTCCCTCCCGGTGACGCCGAGGCGCAGCTGAAGCGCGGGCACCTGGAGGTCGTGCTGCACGGCGCGAAGCTCCAGGGGCGCTGGCACCTCATCCGCACCCGTCCCCGCGGCGGCAAGGCGCAGTGGCTCCTGTTCAAGGCGAAGGACGCCTACGCCAGGCCCGGCTACGACGTCACCGTGGAGCGCCCCGAGTCCGTGAAGAGCGGGCAGGTGGAGACGCACGGCCCTCGCAAGCCCGGGGTGCCGCGCGCCCCGAAGCCCGCGACGCCCGGGCGCGCGGGCCCCCGGGCTCGCCTCGCGAGGGCCGTGCGCGAGCCCGCGCAGGCGCCCCCCCCCCCGGGGTCGCCGGCGGAGCTGCGGGCGGGGGTGTGGCCGGCCATG
>JAFADT010000710.1 GCA_023424585.1 Pseudomonadota bacterium | reverse complement strand
GCGCTGCGGCACGGGCCGCGCGCCCACCGCTTCCGTGCCGCGCGCGGAACGTTCGAGGAGGCTGCGCCCGCCGCGCGGGGCCGCGGGGTTGCGCGGCCCGTGGAGCCATCCGTTGGCTGGGGGCAGGCGCGGACCGCGGACGCCGCTCCCGGGGGAGCGGTGGCGTGATGCGCCCCGCCCTGTCACGGCCCTCCGAGGAAGAGGCTCCTTCCGGCGCGCACCGCTTCGTGTGGTCGCCCGAGGAGCTCACCGACATCTACCGCGACGGCGTCAACCTCTGTGTCTGGCGCCGGGGGCTCGACAGCCAGTTGTCGGCCTGGCTCATGCGGCTGGCCGAGGGGCCGCCACTGGACATCGTCGCGCGCGTGCGCGGCGACGCCCTGGACCTGCGCGGCTGGCTGCCGGAGCTGCCCGGAGGCCCGCTGTTCGACGCGTGGGTGGAGGACCTGAACTTCCTCCTGCGGCTCTACGTCGACCTGCTGGGCGCCGACGCGCTCGGCGTGCGGCTGCACACGCTGGCTCGGGACATGTGCCCGCGCTTCCACGTGGACCGGGTGGGGATACGGCTGCTGTGCACCTATGCGGGCCCCGCCACCGAGTGGCTGGAGAACGCCCATGTCGTCCGAAGCGCGCTGGGCGTCACAGGCGAGGTGGCGCGTCCGCGAGCGCCCATCCAGTCCCTGGAGCGCTTCGACGTCGCGCTCCTCAAGGGCGAGGCGTGGCCCGGAAACACCGGCAACGGCGCCGTCCACCGCTCCCCCGCCATCGCGAAGGACGGGATGCGGCGCCTCCTTCTCTCCATCGAAGCGATTTGAGGAAACCATCATGTCCAAGGTCTGTCAGGTCACCGGCAAGGGGCCGCTCGTCGGCAACAACGTGTCTCACTCCAACAACAGGACGAAGCGGCGCTCCCTGCCGAATCTCCAGTGGCACCGCTTCTGGGTGCCCAGCCTCGACCGCTTCGTGCGGCTGCGTGTGAGCGCGCACGGGATGCGCATCATCAACCGGCGTGGCATCGACCGCGTCGTGAGCGAGCTGCGGGCCCAGGGCGTCAAGCTCTGACCCGTCCCTCCTCGACGCGAGTCAACGCGCGCGGCCTACCGGCCGTGGGGCTCGAGCGGGGGGAACGGCACGCGGTCGCGCACGTAGCGGTCCAGCCAGTCCCCCACCAGGCGCTGCGTCTCCGCGGCGTGTTCGTTGAGCAGGTGGTCCCCGCCTTCGAAGAGCACGAGCCGGAAGGGCCGCCGGGCTGCGAGCAGGTGCTGGGCCATGGTCAGCGCCTCGTCCGGGGCCACGCGCCAGTCCGCCGTGCCCTGGAGGAGCAACAGGGGCGTGTGCGCGGGCAACAACTCCGCCCATCGGGAGGGAGAGCGGGCCTGGAGGAGGGAGGCGCGGTTGGCGGCGTAGCCCGGCACCTGCTTCGCCAGCACCTCGGTCTCCAGCTCCGGGCGCGCGGCCACCATGCGGAAGGCGTCCGTGGGCGCGGCCCCCACGACGGCGGCGGCGATGCGCTCCGTGCGCGCGAGCGTCAGGTAGGCCATCAGCGCGCCCCGACTCCACCCATACAAACCGATGCGCGACGCGTCCACGTCCGGCTGTCCTTCGAGCAGGGGGATGAGGTTGAGCACATCGCGCACGTCCGCGCCGCCGGCCTCGTCGTGCCCCTCCCCTCCGTGATTCCCGCGATACTCGGTGGCGACGACGACGTAGCCCCTCCGGGCCAGCACCGCGAACTCCATCAGGTTCCAGAAGAGGATGCGGCCCGCCTCGCCAAATCCGCCGCGCAGGTAGATGACGGCGGGGTGCTTCACCCTGGCTGGGCCGCCGCGGGGCCTCACCAGCACGCCCTTCACGCGCAGCCCGTCGCTCAGGTACTCCACCTTCTCGCACACCACCTCGGTGCCACCCACCAGCGCGTCATGCACCTGCCGCGTGAAGACGCGCTGGAACACCTCTGGCTGGAGCGCGGGCTCGCCCTCCCGCATGAAGGACACGAACTGCGCATACGTCCGGTGCAGGAGCTGACACGGCTGGCGCGCCACGAGCGCGCCGTCGCTGCGGGCCTCCGGGCTCGCCGGGCCCTGGGCCCGGGCCTCGCGACCTCCCCCCAGCAGCACGCACCCCACGGACACGGCGAGGACGATGGAATGCGGGAGCAACCTGGAGGGAGTCGGCATTCCTCCAGTTCACGCATCTCCCCAGCAAATGCAATTCAATTTCAAATACATCCACCTCCGCCAAGGCTCGCGGTGGGGCCCGAGGTGGGCCGCGGCGCGCCCCCGCGCGAGGCTGCGACGCGGCGCCCCGCCTGGCGCTCCCACAGTCCCCCGACAAGCAACACGACGACGCCGCTCCAGGTGAGCACCGGGTCCTCGTCCCGAGCGTGCCCCATCGCCAGCAGCGCGCACCCCAGGATCGCGACCCACAGCGGCCCCCACTGGTGCCGGCGCCGCGCTTTCCAGAAGCTCGCCCCCAACGATACGCACACCGCGAGGACGAGCAGGATGTGATGGGTGGACTCGGTGAGCGTTACGCCTACGCCCAGCAGGGACAACACCTTCGCATACGTCGACAGGCAGGCCGGGCACACCGCGCACGCCAGGACTGGCGCCAGGGCTGCCCAGCGACTTCCCGGGAGCTCCTCCGGGCAGGAGCGCTCCGTCTCGTGGCGGCGGTGATGCGCGCAGTCACACACCGCCTTCTGGACGCGAGGAGAGGATGCTTCGGAATCAGCGAGGGGCGAGAGGGGCATCGGGAAGGGCAACGTGGGGATGGGCAGCGCGATTCCCGCTCCCCCATTTCGATGCATAAGCAACACAGTTACCGAAGCATCCAACTACCGGGAACCCCTCCCTCAGGGCGACCAGGTCCTCCCTGGTCGCCCGGGTGTCCGCCAACCGCGGCGCTTCGGTCGAGCGCCTACTGGCGTACCAGCTTGAACGCGGTGAGCGTGCCGTTGAAGCGGCCCAGGCCCGTGATGTCTCCACGGGCGTTGATGTCCTCGGCGCTCAGCAACGTCCACCCGCTGTTGGCCGGGAGCACGCTGTTGAGGTCGTGAATCTGCTCGCCGAGCCAGATGACGGCGGCCGCGGTCCCCAGGGTGGTATTGCCGTAGAACTGGCCCACGTAGCCCACGACCCATCCGTCCGCGTTGATGCCCTTGGCCTCACTGTGGATGGCCGCGGGGAGGCTGGGCAGGGTCCCCAGACCGCGGATGGTACCGTCGCTCCAGATGAACGCGTTGTAGAGGGGGGAGCCTCCGGAGGTGGCGCCTACGACGGCGGAGCCCACCACGGTGCCAGCGTCGTTCACGTCATATGCCTGGCTGGCACGCGTGACATCCAGTCCGCCCAGGTTCACGAGGGTGCCTCCGCGAGTCCACAGGGTGGCCCGCGTCACGCCCTGCGCGTTCTTGCTGTAACCCGCCACATCGCCGTGGCCATTGATGGCCCACGCGCGGGCCAGCGTGGTGTCCAGACCATCCAGTGAGCCCAGGTCCGTCATCGTCCCGTTCTCCCAGCGAAAGGCCCGACTGACGGTGCCGGTAGATGAGCTGCCCACGATGAGGCCGCTGTCGTTGATGTCGGTGGCCGTCGCGGAGGCGCCGCCCAGGGTGCCCAGGTCGGTCATCACGCTGGCCTCCCAGCGGAAGGCCCTCGGCGTGTCGTTGTCGCTCTCTCCCACGACCACGCCACTGGCGTTGATGCCGTAGGCGCGACTGAAGGCGTTGCTGCCGGGCAGGGTGCCCAGCTCGGTGAGGGTGTCACCGCTCCAGTGATAGGCGATGAGCGGCGGAGGGTCCCCCGCCATCACGGCCGAGCGGACGTTGCCGACCACCGCCCCCGCGTCATTCAGCGCCTGGGCATAGCTGCCGGTGCCGCCGGGATGGCCAATCGGAACCAGCGTATAGGCAGGCAGCTCCGGGGGGACAGGAGGTGGCTCGACGACGCAGGTGCCGCCCTCCTCGGTATAGCCGTCGTCGCAGTGGCAGTGGTCGCCGTGGGAATGGCCATGCTCGCCACAGTCGGGTGAGGGCTCCACCGCGGGCACGCAGGTGCCACCCTCCTCCGTGTAGCCCTCATCGCAGTGGCAGTGCTCATCGTGGGCATGGCCATGCTCGCCACAGTCGGGCGAGGGCTCCACCGCGGGCACGCAGGTGCCGCCCTCCTCGGTGTAGCCGTCATCGCAGTGGCAGTGGTCATCGTGGGCATGGCCATGCTCGCCACAGTCGGGCGAGGGCTCCTCCGCTGGCACGCAGGTGCCGCCCTCCTCCGTGTAGCCGTCGTCGCAGTGGCAGTGGTCGTCGTGCAGGTGTCCGTAGCCACCGCACTCGGTGGGCTGGGGGTCGTCAGAGGAGCCGCAGCCACCCAGGAGGATGGCCGTCGCGGCCAGGAAGGCCAGAGAGAGAGTTCGTAGGTGCATGGTGTGTCCCGGCACTGGGTGAGGAACGGAGCGGACGAAGGTCGCTACGCAGGGTCAGGACATACGCCATGGATGCGATTTATTGCAATCCAGATACATCAGCATCTTTTGTTCAAAACGCGCGCACACGTGGCGCTGAAGCCGCGAGGCCGACGCGGGGTACGCCTCCGCGTGGCGCGGCTGATACGCCAGGCGAACGTGCGCGCTCGGTCCCGTCGTCGCTTCGCGGACCATCGACCCGCCCCACCGCCACCCGGCGTCAGGGACCGGACCCGGACCTCCCCCGCGCGGCCACGCCGGAGGAAACAAAACGTCACCCCGGTGTTACGACGCGGTGCACGAATCGTTACGGGGGGTAACGCCTTGTCACCTTCCGCCACATCCTGACGCGGCGAGCCAACCTCCAAGGTCCTGAAACCCGGAGTGCGCCCGGGTGGAACGGGCGTTGCTCAGGGGATGGGGAGCCATGTCCCCCGTCCTTCGTCCCCTGTCGCGGTTGTTGGCGCTCACGGCCCTGTTCACCGCGCTGCCGGCGGCGGCGGGGAAGATCCAGCTCGGCGAGGACACGGTCCTCAACATCAACGTGCTGCTCCAGCCGCAGATGCAGCTCGTCAAGGACGGCGCGCCCACGGGCGGCGTGGGCACGGACTTCTTCCTGCGCCGCGTGCGGCTGCTCGTCTTCGGCTCCATCACGAAGAAGCTGTCGTTCTTCATCGACACGGACCAGCCGAACTTCGGCAAGAACGGCGACTGGAGCCCCACCTTCTACGTCCAGGACGCCACGCTCGCGTACGAGTTCGCGGACAAGACGTGGGTGGAGGCGGGCTTCATCCTCGCGCCGCTGTCGCACCACTCGCTGCAGGGCGCCATCGCGCTCAACACGGTGGACTACCACGCCGACCTCATCCGCTACCCCCTGGGCGTGGGCAAGGTGTGGCGCGACGCGGGCCTCCAGGTGCGCGGCTTCGCGGGCCCCTGGACGTACCGCGCCGCCATCCTCAACGGCGTGGAGGGCGCGAAGCTGGAGAACGGCCAGGTGGTCAACGCGGACGACCTGCCGCGCTTCGTGGGCCACGCGCGCTACAACGTCTGGGGCCACGAGTCCGACCAGTTCCTGCGCGGCATCTACTTCACGGACCAGCCGATGCTGTCCTTCGGCGTGGGCGGGGACTACCAGTACGGCGCCATCGCCACCGCCTCCGGCGTGCACGACGCGGTGGCCCTGTCGGCGGACGTGTTCCTGGACATGCCCATGGGCGACGACCAGGAGCTCGTCTTCCAGGGCAACGTCTTCTCCTGGCAGCAGGGCTTCGACAACGCGCGCAGCGGCACCGGCTTCTTCGTGGAGCTGGGCTACCGCGTCGGCATCGTCGAGCCCGTCTTCACCACCGAGTACTTCAACGGGCGCGTGGCCGCGACGGACCTGCTCGCGTTCCGGCCCGGCCTCAACCTCTGGTTCCAGAAGCACACCTTCAACCTGAAGACGGAGCTGGCCGTGTCGCGTGCGGGAGACATCGCCCACGCGACCACGGGCATCACCGGCACCGCCCAGCTCCAGCTCTTCTACTGAGGACGCACGCCATGGCCACCGACCCGGATTCGCTCGTCCAGCCCAAGGAAGCCTTCCGCCGCACCGCGCACGTGCGGAGCCTGGAGGAGTACCAGCGCCTCTACCGCCTGAGCCTCGAGGCCCCGGACGCCTTCTGGGGTGAGCAGGCCCGGCAGCTCACCTGGTTCCACCCGCCGGAGTCCATCCGCGAGGTGAACGCGCAGGCCGCCGACTTCGCCTGGTTCGCGGGCGGCAAGCTCAACGTCGCCGTCAACTGCGTGGACCGCCACGCGAAGGCGCGCCCGGACAAGGCCGCCATCCTCTGGGCCAGGAACACGCCCGGCGAGTACGAGACCATCACCTTCCGCGACCTCGCCCACCACGTGAACCGGCTGGCCAACGTGCTCAAGGCGCACGGCGTGCGGAAGGGCGACCGCGTCATCATCTACCTGCCGATGATTCCAGAGCTGGTGTACTCGCTGCTCGCGTGCGCGCGCATCGGCGCGGTGCACTCGGTGGTGTTCGCCGGCTTCTCCGCGGACTCGCTGCGCGAGCGCGTGCTGGACTCCGGCGCGAAGGTGGTCATCACCGCCAACGAGGGCCCGCGCGGCCCCAAGAGCGTGGCCACCAAGGCCATCACCGACGAGGCCCTGGAGGGCCTGTCCCAGGTGACGTCCGTGCTCGTCGCGCGCCGCACGCCCCGGGACGTGCCCATGCGCGAGGGGCGCGACCACTGGCTGGACGTGGAGGCCCGGAAGCACCGGGGCGTCTGCCCCGCCGAGTGGATGGACGCGGAGGACCCGCTCTTCATCCTCTACACCTCCGGCTCCACCGGGAAGCCCAAGGGCGTGCTGCACACGACGGGCGGCTACCTCGTCTACGCGAACACGACCTTCCGCTACATCTTCGACGCGCAGCCGGACGACGTGCACTTCTGCACCGCGGACGTGGGCTGGGTGACGGGCCACTCGTACCTCGTCTACGGCCCGCTCAGCACCGGCACCACCACCGTCCTCTTCGAGTCCACCCCGACGTGGCCGGACGCGAGCCGCCTCTGGCAGGTGGTGGACGACCTGAAGGCCACCACGCTCTACACCGCGCCCACCGCGCTGCGCTCGCTGATCAAGGAGGGCGACGGCTTCGTCACGAAGGCGTCCCGCAAGTCGCTGCGCCTGCTGGGCAGCGTGGGCGAGCCCATCAACCCGGAGGTCTGGCGCTGGTTCCACGACGTGGTGGGCGAGGGCCGCTGTCCCGTGGTGGACACCTGGTGGCAGACGGAGACGGGCGGCATCCTCATCGCCCCGCTGCCGGGCGCGACGCCGTGCAAGCCCGGCAGCGCCACCCTGCCCTTCTTCGGCGTGGAGCCGGTGCTGGTGGATGAGGAGGGCCGGAAGCTGGAGGGCAACGGCGTCAGCGGCAACCTGTGCCTCGCGCGCTCGTGGCCGGGCCAGGCGCGCACGCTGTACGGCCACCACTCGCGCTTCGTGGAGACGTACTACGCGCGCTTCCCGCCGCTGTACTTCACCGGCGACGGCTGCCGCCGCGACGAGGACGGCTACTACTGGATCACCGGCCGCGTGGACGACGTGCTCAACGTGTCCGGCCACCGCCTGGGCACCGCGGAGGTGGAGAGCGCGCTCGTCGCGCACGAGGCCGTCGCCGAGGCCGCGGTGGTGGGCTTCCCGCACGACCTCAAGGGCACGGGCGTGTGCGCCTTCGTCACGGTGAAGCCGGACTTCGTGCGCACCCCGGACGAGAAGATGGTGGGCACGCTGCGCGAGCAGGTGCGGCACGTGATTGGCCCCATCGCCACGCCGGACCGGGTGGTGCTGGTGTCGGGCCTGCCCAAGACGCGCTCCGGGAAGATCCTGCGCCGCATGCTCCGCAAGATCGCCGGCGGCGAGACGGAGAACCTGGGTGACGCGACCACGCTCGCGGACCCCGCCGTGCTGGAGGAGCTGCTGACCAAGGGCCTGCCGCCCGCCCCCCGCCGCTGAGGCACTTCGCAAGGAGGAGCACCGATGCACGGCAATTCCAAGGACGAGGCGTTGAGGGCGCTGGCCGCGAGGCGCTGGCGGGTGGCCGGCGCGCTGACGGTGGCGATGCTGGTGGCCTACCTGGGCTTCATCCTGCTGGTGGCCTTCAACCGGCCGCTGATGGGGCACCAGCTCGTGCCGGGGCTGTCC
>JAFADT010000262.1 GCA_023424585.1 Pseudomonadota bacterium | reverse complement strand
GCTCGCGGCGGCCCAGCGCCAGTCGGCCCCGAGCGTCGTCGCCCCCACCGCCTGACACGACCCGTCACGCACGAGGCCACGACCGGCCCGCTCCGTCTCCCGGGGCGGGCCGTCGTGTTTCCAGGGGCGAGGGGCTGGGGGAGACTGGGGCTTCCCCGGTTCCTTTCAGGAGGCTCCACGCCCATGCGACCTTCCCCGCGGTCCCTGCTGTTGGCCACCTGCCTGCTGGCCGGATGTCGGACGGCGCGCGAAGCTCCCGTGACGACCGCGAAGGCGGACTGCGGCCCGGAGCTCCCCGGCATGGAGGCGGTGCTCAAGCCCGCGGCCTTCGTCGTGCTGGGCGAGATTCACGGCACGCAGGAGGCGCCGGTCTTCGCGGCGCGGCTGGCGTGTCACGCGGCGGCGGCGGGACAGCCGGTGCGGTTGGCATTGGAGCTGCCCGTGGAGGAGCAGGCGCGCCTGGACGCGTTCGTCTCGGGTGAAGCCGAGGGCCCGCTCGACAGCGCCTTCTGGCGCCGCGAGGTCCAGGACGGCCGCAGCAGCGAGGCCATGCGCCAGCTGCTGGAGCGCGTGCGCGAGTGGAGGCACGCGGGGCTGCCGATCCGCGTGGTGGCGTTCGACGCGGGGGGCAAGGACCGCGACGACACGATGGCGGCACAGCTCCGCGAGGCGCGGAGTCAGGCGCGCGCGGACACCTTCATCGTGCTCGTGGGCAACCTGCACGCGCGCCGCGACGTGGGCGCGCCCTGGGACGAGAAGCTCCAGTTCATGACGCACCGGCTGCTCGAAGCGGAGCCCGGCCTGGTGTCGCTCGACCTGGCGAGCGCCGGGGGCTCCGCGTGGATCTGCCGGGGGATGACGGCGGACACCTGTGGCCAGCAGTCCCTGCGCGCCCGGGGCGAGGCCCAGGCCCCGGGCATCACGCTCCAGAAGAAGGCGGAGGATCCGGACGGCTACGACGGCACCTACTCCGTCGGAGCGCTGACCGCCTCACCGCCCGCGTTCGGCGCTCCGAGCACCGCCACGCCCGCGCCGCGCTGAGCCTGGAGGCCGGCGCCGGTCAGCTTCCGGGCACGGCGCCGCGACACGACCATCGCGGCTCCCAGCGCGCCCAGCGTGAGCGCGCCCAGCCACAGCCCGGGGAGGAGCCCCGGCGTCCGGTAGCGCATCACCACCGTGTGGCGTCCCGCCGGCACCGGCACCGCGCGCACCGCCACGTTGGCGGCGAGGATGGACGCGGGCTCGCCATCCAGCGTCGCGGTCCAGCCGGGCAGGTGCGCATCGTTGATCACCAGCACCGACGGCGCCTCGGCCTCCACCTCCACGCTGAAACGCTCCGGCGACTCGCGGCTCACGCGCACCGCGCCCGCGCCGGACGCGGCCTCCACTGGCAGCGGCGCCGGGCACTCCACGATGACGGTCCCGGACGCCGGGGGCTCGGGCGCCATCATCCGCGGCAGGGCCTCATCGAAGGTCGCCACGCACTCCGGGCGGGCCAGGTGGATCCGCGCGGGGGCCGCCGGATGCACCAGCGGCGTCGTCCCGAAGAGCGGCTCCTCCGCCAGCACCCGTGAGCCCCTGGCGCCAGCCGGGCCGGGGCTCGTCCACCGGCCGGGGGGTGTCGCGGAAATCGGTGCGCCAGGGTTCGCTTCCACGTGTGCACGGCCTCGTCGGCGACGCACGCCCTCAAGCCAAGTGTCGTCTGCCCACACGCGGGCCACGGCGGGGTGGTCCCGCCCCACGGGGCGCGCTACATGCACGGCTCCCTTTCTTCCCGGCACGAGGAACCTGGAATGCTCGCACGCACCTGGCGCGGGGTGACGAAGGCGGAGGACGCCGACGCCTACCTCGCGTATCTCCATCAGACGGGCCTCACGCACTACCGGCGCACGCCGGGCAACCTGGCCGCGTACTGCCTGCGCAAGGTGGCGGACGGGCGCGCGGAGTTCCTCCTCGTCACCCTCTGGGAGTCCATGGACGCGGTGAAGCGCTTCGCGGGGGTCGCGCCGGAGCGCGCCATCTTCTTCCCGGAGGACGACCGCTACCTCATCGAGCGGGACCTGCACGTCACCCACTACGAGGTCCCCTTCGCGGAAGGCCAGGCCTTCGAGTCCCACCGCGTCCGCTTCGACGACTTCCGCGTGGCGGGGCCCGCGGGCGACCTGCGGGTGGTGGACACCGGAGGTGGCGGCGAGGCGCCGCCCGTCGTCCTCGTGCACGCGCTCGCGGGCAACGCCTCCCACTGGCAGGCCCAGTTGGAGCACCTGGCCCGGACGGGCCGCCGGGGCATCGCGCTGGAGCTGCGCGGGCACGGAGGCTCCGCCGTCCCGGAGCCGGAGGACTACGCGCTGGAGTCGCTCGCGGCGGACATCGCCGCCGTCGTGCGCGCGCTGGGGCTGCGCCGCTTCGTGCTGGTGGGCCACAGCATCAGCGGGGGCGTGGCGCTGGCATACGCGGGGGAGAACCCCCGGCAGGTGGCGGGCCTGTTCCTGGTGGATCCGATGACGGACCCGCGCCGGTACCCCGAGGAGCAGGTGACCGCGTACCTCGCCTCGCTGGACGCGCCGGACGTGGCGCAGGCCGTGCGGCAGGACTGGGCGCAGATGGCGGGGCCGCGCGCGGACGTGCGCGAGCGGCTGCTGGCGGACCTGGACGCCACGCCCCTGTCCGCCGTGACGGCCGTGCAGCGCGCCAGGCTGCGCTTCGACCTGACGGCCGCGCTCGCGCGCTATCCGGGGCCGAAGTTCTCGCTCGTCGCGCCGGACAACGACGCGCCGCACAGCCTCCACCGGCTGGGGGAAGGCGTGGCGCACCAGGTGGTGGAGGGCGCCGGCCATTGGATCCAGCTGGACCATCCGGACGCGGTGAACGCCGCGCTGGACGCGTTCCTCACGAAGTCAGCACCAGCTTGACGAGCTCCGGGGGCTGCCCAGCCGCATGGGCGGTCCCCAGAAGCCGCAGCCCCGGCTGACGTAGATGTGTGCGTCGCCGTGCCGGTAGTGGCCGGCGGAGTGCTCCCAGCTCAGCCCGATGAGCGCCGTCATGGGGAAGAGCTGGCCGCCGTGGGTGTGACCGGAGATTTGAAGGTCCACGCCGCGCTCGGCGGCCACCTTGAAGTTGGCGGGCTGGTGCGCGAGCAGCACCGCGGCGCGCTCCGGGTCCCGGCCCGCGAGCGCCTGCTCCAGGTCATAGCCCCTCTGTCCCAGGCGCCGGCCGCCGTGCCAGTCATCCACGCCCACCAGGTCGAACGCGCCGCCCGCGTCCCCGATGCGCACGTGCCGGTTGCGCAGCGAGGGAATGCCCAGCGAGCCCAGGTGGGCCACCCACGCCTCCGCGCCGGACGAATAGTCATGGTTGCCGGTGACGAAGAAGCTGCCGTAGCGCGCCTGGAGGTCGCCGAGCGCCGCGACGAAGCCGCCCAGCCGGGGCACGGTGCCGTCCACCAGGTCGCCAGTGATGGCGACGAGGTCCGGCTTGAGCGCGTTGGCCCGCCGCACCAGCTCGTCCATGAAGCGCCGCTGGATGAACGGGCCCACGTGCAGGTCGGTGAGCTGCACGAGGGTGAAGCCCTCCAGCGCACGGGGCAGCTTCGGAATGCGGATCACCCGCTCCGTGACCTCCGGGGCGGTGAACGCGCGCCAGCTCCCATAGCCGGCCAGGCCGCCGCCCAGCGCGAGCGCCCCACCAGCGGTTGCCTGCGACAGGAAGCGCCGCCGCTCGACGTCCACGGAGGGTGCGGCCACGGAGGGACGAAGCCGCCGTCTCAAGGCGAGCAAGGCCCGGCCCGCATCGACCCCCGCGAGCGCGAGGACCAGACACAGCGCCACCCCCATCCACGAATAGGACACCAGCTCCACGACGTCGCCGGGGGCCTCCGGCAGCGTGCGCTGCAGGTACCGCCGCGCGATCAGCACCAGCGCCATGAGGCCCAGCACGAGCGCGGCGGCGAGCCGGGGCCCACGGCGGGACGTGAGGTTCCACACGAGCCGCCGGAGCAGGTACAGGTGCCCGAGCACGGCACCCAGCGCGATGAGGAGCGAGAACGGAGACAGCGGCATGGG
>JAFADT010000203.1 GCA_023424585.1 Pseudomonadota bacterium | reverse complement strand
CGGTAGTTGAGCTCCGCGGACTCCAGCGCGAAGCGCGCGCGCGCCAGCCGGGCCGCCACCAGCGCGTGGGGCAGCGCCTGCGCGTCCTCCCCCGCCGCGTCGAAGTGGTAGGCCAGCTCGAACGGGTCGGTGGGCACGGCCTGCTGCGCGGCGCGCGCGGCCAGCCGGTGCAGCTCCCGGCGCTCCTCCGGCGAGAGCAGGTCCAGCAGCACCTCGCGCAGCTTGTCGTGCACGAAGGTGGAGCGCGTGCCCTCCGTCCACAGCATGTGCCGGCGGCGCGGCGGCTCCAGCGCGGTGGTGACGGCCTCCAGCGGCGTGCCAGACAGGGCCGCCACCGCCTTCGCGTCGAAGGACTTGCCCAGCACGGCGCCCACGCTGAGCACGTGCAGGGACTCCGGCGGCAGCAGGCGCAGGCGCCGCACCAGGAAGGTGGCCGCCTGCCGCGACGAGCGCGCGTGCGCCATGGCCTCCGGCTGCACCCGCCAGCCGTCCGGGCCGGGCACGAGGACGCCGTCCTCCACCAGCCCGTGCAGCACCGCGGAGGCCATGAACGGGTTGCCCTCCGCCAGCCGCGTCACCTGCTCCACGGCCTCCGGCGGCAGCACGCCGGCCATGGACTCCGCCAGCAGCGCCACCTCCGCCGCGCCGAAGGCGGACAGCTTCAGGTGCGCGCTCGGCGCCAGCCGCCTCAGCGCGTGGTCCGCGTGGAGGTCCTCGCTGCGGAAGGACACGATGAGCAGCAGCCGCCCGTCCCCGGCGCGGCGGCCCTGCGACCACGCCTCCAGCGCGCGCAGCGTGAGCGTGTCCGCCCACTGGCAGTCCTCCAGCACCACCACCGCGGGCGCGTCCGGCGTGCCCAGCACGCTCAGCAGCGCGGTGAGGCTCCAGGCGCTGCGGCTCTCGCTCAGGGACTCCGGCCCCAGCCCCTGGGACTGCGGCGGCCGCGCGCCGGGGAAGAACACCTCCGTGAGCGTGGGCAGCACCGTGCACAGGCCGGCCTCCTGGCCCGCGAGCCGCTCGCGCAGCAGCGCTCCCAGCGCGGGCTCCTGGCGCGCGGCGGCGGCGATGCCCTCCGCCACGCCCGCGAAGAGCTGGAAGGGGCGCTGCGCGGCCTGGTCCTGCGCCTGGCCTCGCAGCACCCACGCGCGCTGGCTCGCGGCCCGGGCGGAGAACTCCGCCAGCAGCCGGCTCTTGCCGCCGCCGGACTCGCCCTCCACCACCACGGCGCGCGAGCCGTCCTCGCGCACGTGCACCAGCTCGCGCTCCAGCGCCACCAGCTCCTCGCGGCGGCCCACGAAGGACGGCTCGGTGAGGCTCTGCCGGTGGTCGTGCGCGCCGGTGACGAGCGCGGGCTCCGACTCGCCCCGGGCCAGCGCGGCCTCCAGCGCGTCCAGGTCCGCGAGCGCGGCGTCCGCGGACTGGTAGCGGTCGCGCGGGTCGGTCTGGCTCAGGCGGGAGATGAGCTCCTCCATCGCCAGCGGCACCTCCACGCCCAGCACCCTCAGGCGCGGGCGTGAGTCGAGGTGCAGGCGCAGCACCTCGCCCACGGTCGCGCCCTCCAGCGCGGGCCGGCCCGACAGCGCCTCGAAGAGCACCAGGCCCACGGCGTACAGGTCCGACGGCGCCTCCACCGGCTGGTTGATGAGCCCCGCCTGCTCCGGCGCCAGGTAGCGCGCGGTGCCCACGGGCAGGTCTCGCAGCGACGGGTCCAGCCGCTCGCTGCGCGACAGCCCGAAGTCGGTGAGCCACGCGGCGGACAGCGGCTGGTCCCGCACCAGGATGTTGGAGGGCTTCACGTCGCGGTGGAGGACGCCCTCGCGGTGCGCCTCCGCGAGCGCCTTCAGCAGGCGCTGACCCAGCATGAGGGCCTCCGGCAGGGACAGGGGGCCGCGCCGCAGGCGCGCCTCCAGCGTCTCCCCGTCCACCCACGGCGTGACGAGGTAGAACAGGTCGGCCGAGGTGCCCAGGTCGCGCACGGGCACGAGCGCGGGGCCGCGCAGCCGCGACAGCACCTCCGCCTCGTGCTCCAGCCGGTGGCGGGCCGTGGGGACGAACGAGGACAGCGGGGCCACCTTCACGAGCACGGGCTCGTGCGTGAGCAGGTCCAGCCCCTGCCAGGTGGAGATGCCCCGGCCGGCCTTCACCCGCCGGCGCAGCTCGTAGCGGTTGCCCAGCCGCTGGCCCGGGTGTGGCTCCCTGGGGGGGTCGCCGGCCTGTGGGAAGCCTTGCGCCATTCAGTGCCCTCACGAGCCCCCGGCCATGCCGCTCCGGCGGCGCGGTCGGCCGGACGCCCCTCTTCCTCAAGCTGGGTTGCCGCCCGGGTCCCTGCCAGGGGGGAGCAGCCCACGCCGTGCGTGCACTGCTCGGGGTTTGAACAGTCGGCGCGCGCCCGCTTCCCAACCCTGTCCCCCGGTGCCCCCCGCCCGTTCGTGGGCCGGGCGACCCGCCGTGCCGCCTGGTGGGTTTCCACCATGTCTCCGGGGCTGGGGAGGGCCGCGCTTCGTCCTGGATCCGACAGCCGGGCGCTGGAGCCGACAGCCAGGCGAATGCGTGCGGCCAGGAGCGTTGCTGGAGCGAGGGGGGATGCCGCGCCGCGTTCAACGGGCGTGCTTGACTCCCCTGGTGGCCCGTCGGAAAAGCCCGTCGGGTCAGGCGGCCTCCCCTTCCTCCCCCACAGGCCGCCGAGGGAGCGCGGAATTGAAGCTCGCGACGCTCAAGGACGGAACTCGCGACGGGCGGCTCATCGTCGTCAAGCGGGACAACTCCGCCTACGCGCTGGCCACGAACGTGGCCCTCACGCTGCAAGCGGCCCTGGATGACTGGGACCAGAAGGAGCCGCAGCTGCGTGCGCTGGCGCAGCAGCTGGAGGCGGGCGCGGTGCAGAGCCGCCCGCTGGACGTGAAGGCGCTGCACGCGCCCCTGCCGCGCGCCTACGAGTGGGTGGACGGCAGCGCGTACATCAACCACGTGGTGCTGGTGCGCAAGGCGCGCAACGCGGAGCCGCCCGCCACGCTGCGCACGGATCCGCTGGTGTACCAGGGCGGCTCAGGCGACTTCCTCGCGCCCACGCAGGACATCCCCCTGCGCGACGAGGCGTGGGGCCTGGACTTCGAGAGCGAGGTCTGCGTCGTGCTGGGCGACACGCCCATGGGCACGAGGGCCGAGGACGCGGACCGGCACATCAAGCTGGTGATGATCGCCAACGACGTGTCCCTGCGGAACCTCATCCCGGAGGAGCTGGCCAAGGGCTTCGGCTTCTTCCAGAGCAAGCCGGCCACCGCCTTCGGCCCCTTCGCGCTGACGCCGGACGAGCTGGGCGAGGCGTGGAGGGAGGGCCGCGTGCACCTGCGCATGCGCAGCACGCTCAACGGCCAGCTCGTGGGGGACACGGACGCGGGCCCGGAGATGCACTTCTCCTTCCGCGACCTCATCCAGCACCTGACGCGCACGCGCGCCTTCACCGCGGGCACCATCCTGGGCAGCGGCACGGTGTCCAACGAGGACCGCGCGCGCGGCATCTCCTGCCTCGCCGCGCGCCGGATGATCGAGACCATCGACGAGGGGAAGCCCAGGACGCCCTTCATGAAGCCCGGGGACACCATCGAGATCGAGATGCTGGACGGCGAGGGGCACAGCCTCTTTGGCCGCATCTGCCAGACGGTGGTGAAGGCGCCATGAGGAACCTGCGGCTCCACGGCTACTGGCGCTCCTCCGCGTCCTGGCGCGTGCGCATCGCGCTGAACTGGAAGGGGCTCCCCTTCGAGTACCTGGCGGTGCACCTGCTCAAGGACGGCGGCCAGCAGTTCTCCGCGGACTACCGCGCGGTGAACCCCATGGCCCGCGTGCCCACGCTGGAGTGGACGGAGGCCGACGGGCAGGCGCGCAGGCTGTCCGAGTCCATGGCCATCCTGGAGTATCTGGAGGAGCGCGTGCCCTCGCCCGCCCTCCTGCCCACCGACGCGTACCTCCGCGCCAGGGCGCGCATGCTGGCGCAGATGGTGAATTCCGGCATCCAGCCTTTGCAGAACACCTCGGTGACGCTGCGCATCAAGAACGAGCTGAAGGCGGACGACAAGGCCTGGGCGTCGCACTGGAACGCGCACGGGCTGTCGGCGCTGGAGGCGGCGGTGCAGGCGACGGCGGGGCGTTATTGTGTGGGGGACGCAGTGTCGTTCGCGGACGTGCTGCTCGTTCCCCAGCTCTACGGGGCGCGCCGGTTCGGTGTAGACCTGAGGCCCTATCCCACGCTGCTGCGCATCGAGGCGGCGTGCAACGAACTCCCCGCCTTCCAGGCGGCGCAGCCGGACCGGCAGCCTGACGCGCAGCCGGCGTAGTCACGAACCATCTTCTTCATCACGAGGAGTCAGCGACATGGCCAAGCAGGAATCGCTGGGCATCAAGACCCTGGAGAGCATCCACTGGTACGTGCATGACCTGGAGCGCAGCCGCCAGTTCTACACGAAGGGGTTGGACTTCGCGGAGGTCGCGGTGTCCGGGCCGGAGCTGGATGCGCACGGCAAGCAGAAGTCGGCGCTGTTCCAGGCGGGGGAGATCGCCCTGGTGGTGAGCCAGCCGGTGGGCGAGGGCGGCCGGGCGTGGCGCTATCTGCGCAAGCACCCGGACGGCGTGGGCACGCTGAACTTCGAGGTGGAGGACGTGGAGAAGACGTTCAAGCTGCTGGAGCAGCGGGGCGCCACGTTCATCACGGACATCCAGCGCTTCACGGACGACGCGGGCGGCAAGCTGGCGTTCTTCTCCATCACCACGCCGTTCGGCGACACCACGTTCCGCTTCCTGCAGCGGGACAACTACAAGTCCATCTACCCGGGCTTCCAGGTGCACGCGCAGCCCAAGGGCGGCAAGAACAAGTACGGCTTCGACAAGGTGGACCACGTCACGTCGAACTTCCAGACGATGAAGCCCATGCTCCTGTGGATGGAGCACGTGATGGGCTTCGAGAACTTCTGGCACATCGAGTTCCACACGGAGGACGTGGCGTCGCAGCAGAAGCGCGACCACGGCAGCGGCCTGAAGTCGGAGGTGATGTGGGATCCGAAGAGCGGGGTGAAGTTCGCGAACAACGAGCCCAAGTTCCCGTTCTTCAAGGCCAGCCAGATCAACATCTTCAACGAGGACCACCGCGGTGACGGCGTGCAGCACCTGGCCATCACGGTGAAGGACATCCTGTCCTCGGTGAGGGACATGCGGCAGAACGCGGGCATCCAGTTCATGCCCACGCCGGGCTCGTACTACGACGCGCTGCCGGAGCGCATCCAGCGCATGGGCATCAAGAAGATCGACGAGGACATCAACGTCCTGCGCGACCTGGAGGTGCTCATCGACGGTGACAAGGAGCGCAGCTACATGCTCCAGATCTTCATGAAGGACGCGGCGAGCCTCTACAAGCAGGCGGACGCGGGCCCGTTCTTCTACGAGATCATCCAGCGCAAGGGCGACCAGGGCTTCGGCGGCGGCAACTTCCGCGCCCTCTTCGAGAGCATCGAGCGCGCGCAGAAGGCCGAAGGGCGCGTCTAGCTTCACGCGGTCGCGGCAGGGAGGCCCCACCCCTCGCCCCCTCACGGGCCGCGAGCGGTGGGGTTTCTTCATGCTGGGAGTGGCCTATCTTCGTGCCGGCCATGACCCTCCTCGAACCCATCATGCTCGTGGGCGCCGCCGTGGGCGGCGTGACGGGCGCGGTCTGGGGCTTCGGCTCGGGACCCGGCTGGGCGGCGGCGGGCCTCGTCGGGGGCGTCGTGCTGGGCCCCCTCTGCTTGCTGCTGCTGCTGCTCGTCCTGGCGATGCTGATGACGCTGGTCAAGGACGGGCCTCGCGCGCTGCTGCGAGGGGCACCGCCGGAGGAGCGCCGCTGAGGTGGGCGGCGCCGCGTCTCCGGCGAGCCCGTGGCCGCGCGTCAGGCGGGGTCAGCCGCGCGCGGGAGCCAGCGGGGCGCCGCCGCCGTAGCAGTCAGTCCACCCGCTCGGCGGCGCAGACGTCCTTCTGCTCCTGCGTCGAGGCGCCGCGCGCGCAGGCGTTAGAGGCCAGGTCGCACGCGTCCTCGCACGGCGGCGGACGCATGGCCTGCACGGGGTCGCAGCCCCGGAGGCAGTCGTCCAGGTCCTGCCCGCACTGGGCCTGCTGCTCGGGCGTCGTCGCGCTCCGCGTACAGCGGTTGTAGAGGGGGATGCAGATGCGCTCACAGGGCGGAGGGGCCAGGGCGGCCGTCACTTCCTCCTCCTGCGCCTCCTGCTCCACGCCGCCACAGCCCGCGAAGAGGCCCACCGACAGCAACGCCGCAATGAATGACAAGCGCATGGGAGGGTCCTTGAGGTGGTTGCCGTGAAGTGCGTCAATCCCATCCTTGCGCTGTCCATGCCCCCCGGGGCGGACGTGGCGGCCCGGGCTTGAGAGGAGAGGAGTTGCGCGGCGGGGTGCGTTGCGCGGGAACTTTTCCCAGCCGCCCCTGTGTCCTGGGGAGACGTGAGCAGCCGGTCCTTCATCGAACGTGCCCTGGAGCACCTGCCAGCCCTGCGACGGGTGGGCCGCCGGCTGACCGGCAGCGCCTCCGAGGCGGATGACCTGGTGCAGGAGACGGTGGCGCGCGCGCTGGAGCGGCGCGACGAGCTGCGAGACCCGGAGCGGCTCAAGGGATGGCTGCTCGCCGTGCAGCGCGCCGTCTTCCTCAACTCCCGGCGCGGCCTGCGCCCCCGGCTGGAGGTGCTGGAGGGCGATTTGGGGAAGGAGGCCGCTCCCGAGCCCTCCGCGGACCTGGAGGCGGAGCTGCACGCCCACACGCTCAGCTCGGGCATGAAGGCGGCGCTGGAGTCGCTGGCCCCGGAGTGGCGTGATGCGCTGTGGCTGCGCGAAGTCGAAGAGCTGAGTTACGAGGAGATCGCCCGGGTCCAGGGCTGCCCGGTGGGCACCGTGCGCTCGCGCCTGGCGCGGGCCCGGGGGGCGATGCTCGACTTCCTGGAGAAGGAGAAGGCTCATGGAAGCCTGTAGCCCCGCGTGGCAGGAGCGTCTCTCCGCGTGGTTCGATGGGGAGGGCCCGGCGGATGAGCGGCAGGCCGTGGAGCAACACCTGACCCGCTGCGTGGGCTGTGCCCGGGAGGTGGCCCGCTATGGCTCGCTGCGCGAGGCGCTGAAGGCCCAGGCCGCCGCTGAGACGCACGTGCCGCCGGAGCTGCGGGCGCGTGTCTCCCGCCTGGCCCCGCGCTCCCGCCCCGCCTTCCGGCGACGGTGGACGGTGGGCCTGGCCGCGGCGGTCGCGTCCGTGGGCATCCTCTGGACGTCGTGGCCCCGCGGCATGAATGACGCGCTGGCGATGGACCTCGAGCGACACCACCTCAAGGCCTTCTCGCGCGCCGCTCCCTGCGAGTTCGAGTCCGCGGACCCGGCCGAGGTGAAGGCCTGGGTGGTGCGGGAGGTGGGCTATGCGGTGGAGGTGCCGGTGGTGCCCGGCGCGAGACTGCTGGGCGCTCGCCGCTGCCGGCTGCATGGGCAGCTCGCCGCCTCGCTGCTGTACCGGCACGAGGGGGGCAAGGCGATGACGCTCTTCCTTCCGCCGCCGGGCTCGCCCGCGGCGCGGGAGGCGGCGAGCTTCGCCGGGGAGGAGACGCGCTGCACGCAGGGCCCCATCGGTGAGCGCATCTGTGTGGCGCCTCGCGGGGGCGGGCAGCCCGCGCTCGCCGTCTCCGAGCTGGAGCAGCCGGTGCTCGTCGACGCCCTGGCCCGCCTGACCCCGTGAGGTCGCGAGGCCGGGAACTTTCGAGGTTCCCGGCCGTGTCCTCGGGGCATGAGCCTCGGCCTCTTCGGCATCTTCCTCGCGGGTCTGCTGACGTTCCTGTCGCCCTGCGTCCTCCCGCTCATCCCGCTCTACCTGTCCTTCCTCGCGGGCGTGTCCCTGTCCCAGCTGCGGGAGGCGGACGGCGGTGCGCGGCGGCCATGGGGCGTGGCGCTGGCGTTCTCGCTCGGGCTCGGCACCGTGTTCGTCGCGCTGGGGATGGCGGCCACCGCCGTGGGCGGGGCGCTCGCGGCGCACCGCGGGGGGCTCCTCCAGTTCGGCGGGCTCGCGCTCTTCCTGCTGGGGCTCAAGCAGCTCGGGCTCATCCAGGTTCCCTGGCTGGAGGGGGAGGCCCGGCCCCTGCTCGGGCGGGTGCGGCGGGGCGGCAGCCTGCTGGGGGCCTTCCTCTTCGGGGCGGCCTTCGCCCTGGGGTGGACGCCGTGCATCGGGCCGGTGCTCGGCGCGGTGCTCACCTATACCGCCTCCTCCACGTCGGAGCCCGCCCTGGGGGCGCTCTACCTCGGCACCTATGCCGCGGGCCTGTCCGTTCCGCTGCTGCTCGTGGCCGCCGTCGCGCCGCTGGCGCTGCGGTGGCTGGACCGGGTGAAGCGGCATGTGCGCAAGTTCGAGCTCGCCACGGGGGCGCTGCTCGCCGGGTTGGGCGTGCTGCTGTTCACCGACTCGCTGGGAGTGCTCATGCCGTCGGAGGAGGCGCCCGCCGCGGTGGCCGAGGTCGACGGCTCGGCCTCTCCCTCCACCCCGGCGGAGGCGGCGTGTACCTCCGAAGGGGGCGGCGCGTGCGCGCTCCCGGAGGAGGGCTTCGTGCTGTCCACCCGCGGCCCCTCCGCGCTGTCCCAGCTCGAGCGCCCGACGATGGTGGAGTTCGTGAGCCACGGCTGCCCCGTCTGCCAGCGGATGGAGCCCGTGGTCGCCCTGGCCGAGCACCATTGCGCGGGCCAGGGCGTCGGCGTCCTCCGCGTCGATGTCGGGACGACCGAGGGGCGGCAGGCCGCCGCCCGCCACGGCATCCGCGGCGTCCCCACGTTCCTCTTCCTCGATAGCGTTGGCCAGGAGGTGACGCGCCGGGTGGGCGAGCAGTCCCTGACGTCCATTCGCGAGGGCCTGGAGTCCATCGCGGGGACCCGCTGCGCCGGGCTCCTCCCTCCGGGGGCCTCCGGTCTCCCGTCAGCGGGCGACGACGGCTCGGGCTCCTGACCGAACCGCCGCGGAGCGCCTCGCGCGAGGCGGGGGCGAATCCTCTTGCCGCCTTGGGGGCTCTCACCCGCTGTACCGCATTTCCCCAGGGGCCAGCGGCCGCTGGGCCCGGTTGGAGCCACTCCGTGAGGTCCTTTCTCGCCGCCGCTGTCCTGTTCGCCGGGCTGTTCCTCGTCTCCTGTGTGCACGGGCGCTCCGTCGGAGCCGAGGCCCACCAGCGGGTGGCGGCAGGCGCGACCCTGGTGGATGTCCGCACGCCGGAGGAGTTCGCCGCCGGGCACCTTCCCGGCGCGGTGAACATCCCCGTGGAGGAGCTGCCCCGGCGGCTCGCCGAGCTCGGCTCGCCGGAGAAGCCCTTCGTCATCTACTGCCGCAGTGGCGCGCGCAGCAGCCGCGCCGAGCACCTCCTGAGGGAGCGTGGCTTCCAGGACGTCTTCAACCTCGGCCCCATGTCGGCCTGGGAGTGACGGGGGGCGCGGGCTCGCGCCGCGGGAACTTCGCGCGGCGCGCCTCGTGTCCCCTCCGCTGTCCCTCCCACTCAAGGTGCTTCACGATGATGCGTCTCCTCTCCCTGCTCGGCGCGCTGTTCGCGCTGGGCGGCCTGGGCTCCGGCTGTACCCTGGCGCGACCGGGCTCCCTCACCCCGCGGGCCGCCAGCGGTTCCGCGCCCCAGCGCAAGCAGCTCACCGTCCTCTACGTGGCGGACCTGCACGCGCAGCTGCGCGCCCACCCCGAGCTGTTCTGGCGCGAGGGGAAGGAGCGCATCGAGGAGGCTGGCGGCTTCGCCCGCGTGGCCGCCGCCATCCAGCGGATTCGCGCCGAGCGCGGCGGTGACGTGCTGGTGCTCGATGGCGGAGACACCCTTCAGGGCTCGGGCGCGGCGGCCCTCACCGAGGGCGGCGTCCTCATCGAGCCGCTCAATGCGCTCGGGCTGGACGCCGCGGTGCCTGGCAACTGGGAGGTGGTGTACGGCCCCAGGGTGCTGCGCCAGCGCGCTCGCGAGCTGAGGCATCCGCTCCTCGCCGCCAACCTGCGCGATGCGGCGAGCGGTGAGCGCCTCTTCCCGCCGTACTTCGTGAAGGAGGTGGGCGGGGTGAAGGTGGCCGTCGTCGGCTTCACGGACCCGGACGTCCCGCGCCGCCAGCCTCCCGGCTACAGCCAGGGCCTGCGCTATGACGGCCCGGAGGCGCTGCCGGCGCTCGTGCGCGAGGTGCGCGAGCGCGAGGGGGCCCAGGTGGTGCTGTTGATGACGCACGTGGGGCTCGCCAAGGCGGTGGGCCTCGCCGCCAGGGTGCCCGGGGTGGACGTCCACCTGTCGGGGGACACGCACGAGCGCACCTATGCGCCGATAGCGCGGACCGGGAGCTGGGTGGTGGAGCCCGGTGCCTTCGGCTCCTTCCTTGGACGGCTGGACCTGTGGGTGGAGGAGGGGCGGGTGGTGGAGCGCCGCTGGGAGCTCATCGAGCTGACCGCCTCGCGCTTCCCCGAGGACCCGGAGGTGGCCCGGCTGGTGGACGCCGCCCTCGCCCCATACGAGGCGAAGCTGGCCGCGCCGGTGGGCCACACCGACGTCGCGCTCGCGCGCTACGCGGTGGTGGAGAACCCGCTCGACAACGTGCTGGCCGACGCCATCCGCGCCGCCGGGGGGACGGAGATCGGCCTCTCCAACGGCTTCCGCTTCGGCACGCCGCTGCTGCCCGGGCCGTTGCGCGAGGCGGACCTGTGGAACCTCTTCCCCATCGTCAACAAGCTGAAGACGGGCAAGGTGAGCGGCCGGCAGCTTCGCGCCTTCTGGGAGCAGGAGCTGGAGAACGTCTTCGCGAAGGACCCGGAGGAGCGCTTCGGGGGGTGGCTGCCGCGTCCCTCGGGGATGACGCTGCGCTTCCGGGCCCACGCGCCCCGGGGCGAGCGCCTGCTGGCCCTCGAGGTCGGCGGCCAGCCCGTGGAGGACGACCGCCTCTACACCGTGACGGCCTGCGAGCGCGAGGGCGATGCCCCGGACATGGTGTGCCGGATTCCCGACGTCCAGGAGCCGCGTGTCCTGGACCTGGACGCGCACGAGGCGGTGCGCCGTTTCCTCGCCAGCGAGCCGCGCCTGGACGACGCGCTGCAAGGGCGCGTCGTGGGCGAGGACCTCCCGCCCGTGCTGCGGACCCAGCAGGTGCAGTGAGCCTCGTCCCGGCCAGCCCCGGAGCGCGAGAACCCCAGCTCGGGCTCCTCGTGTCCTCCCAGATGAAGAGTCCCCCTCAACCTCGAAGTGGAGCTCCTCGAATGAATCGCAACCTGCTGCTCGTCCTCGCCGCGCTCGTCATCGTCCCTCTCGCCGCCGTCGCCACGGCGCCGTCGCAGGCCGTCGAGAAGAAGCCGCCCGCGCGCCAGGGCAAGCTCGTCTTCGTCTCCACCACGGGCCTGGAGGACCTCGGCACCCTCTCCAGTTCCTTCCGGCACGCGAAGACGGCCAGGGAGTCCGGCTACCTCTCGGACGTGGTGTGGCTGAGCTATGGCCGCGCGGTGGTGGCGTTGGACCCGACGGTGAAGGCCGTTCCGGAGGCGGTCCGCAAGGAGGCCCAGGCCGCGAAGGCCGCGGGCGTCCGGCTGGTGGCGTGCGGCCACGCGCTCGCGAAGTTCGACATTGATCCGAAGAAGCTCCAGCCGGAGGCGGAGGTGGTGGACAACGGCGTGGCGGAGCTGTCGCGCCTGGTGGCCGAGGGCTATCAGGTCATCCGCTACTAGAGGGCCTCCTCCGTCCCAGGGGGAGGGGGAGGAGAAGGCGGCCCCTGCTGTCCGCCGTCCGTGGCGCGACCTCCGGGGCCACGCCCCTCGCCCCCATGAGACAGTTCGGCGTGTCCCTTCAGCATCGGCGCCGGATTCCCGCTATGCAGCTCCATGCGGATGACCAGGTCGTCATCCTGACGACCGGGCGGTCTCCGCCTGCGACGTGACGGGGACACGTGGGGAGGTGACCGGGCGATGTCGACGCGAACCGATGAGCAGTTGATGGAGGCCGCGCGCGCTGGCGACGACAAGGCGCTGGATGAAGTCCTCGCCCGCCACGAGAAGCAGGTGTATCGCTTTGGCCTGCGCATGTGCGGCTCGGAGGAAGACGCCAGGGAGGTCCTCCAGGAGACGCTGCTCGCGGCCTTCCGGGGCATCCATGCGTTCCGGGGCGACGCGGAGCTGTCCACGTGGCTGTATCAGGTGGCCCGCACGCACTGCTTCCGCCTGCGCCGCAAGCGCGCCGGCGCGCCCGAGGAGTTCCAGCCCCTCGACTCACCCGCGGCCACCCGCGTCGCCGCGGAGGAGGCCCCGCCAGACATGGTCTCCCATGCGCGGCAGCTGGGGGAGATGTTGCAGGCGGCCATCCTCGCGCTGCCGGAGGCCCAACGCGAGGTGCTCATCCTCCGGGACGTGGAGGGGCTCTCCGCGGAGGAGGCGGCGAAGGTGGTGGGCATCGAGGTGCGGGCGCTCAAGAGCCGGCTGCACCGCGCGAGGCTCCAACTGCGCGAACACCTCTCCACGCTGATGGGGGAGGGCGCCCAGGCGCAGGCCCCGGCGTGCCCGGAGCTTGCGGGGGAGCTCTCCGAGTTCGCCGCGCAGGAGGTGGATCAGGCCACCTGCGTGCGTCTGGAGGCGCATCTGTCGAGCTGCCCGCGTTGTCGCGACGCGTGCGACGCGCTCAAGCGCACGGTGTCCCTGTGCCGGCGCATCCCGGGGGACGAGGTGCCCGCGCCGGTGCGCGCGGCGGTGCGCCAGGCGCTGTCACGCGCGCTGTCCGCCCGCCCCGCGGACCCTCCGGCCTGAGGGGGGCCCGCCGTCGCCGCACGGCCGCCGCGAGGGGCGGTCATGGGCGCACGTCGGGGCCGGGGGAGCCCCCGCGCAAGGCCCCCTACGCGGCGGTGAAGGGCAGGGCGGCCACGGTGACGGTGCCCGCGCCATCCCCCAGCGTCAGCTCCGTGCCCGGCTCCAGCGAGTCGCGGTGCACGTAGCCCAGCGCCACCCGCTGGCCCTTCACCGGGGACGTCACCACGCTGGTCACCCAGCCCACCTTCTTCTCCCCCTTGCGCAGCTCCGTGCCGGGCGCCGCGTCCGCTTCACCCAGCAGCAGCCCCGCCAGCTTCCGGTTCATGTGCCCGCGGAAGGTGGCCCGGGCGATGACCTCCTGCCCGATGTAGCAGCCCTTGTTGTAGGAGATGGCGTGGGTGAGGTTCGCCTCCAGCGGGATGGTGGTGTCCACCATGTCCTGCCCGTAGCGCGGCACCCCCGCCTCCACCCGCACCCGCTCCAGCGCGTCGAAGCCCAGCGGCTTCAGCCCGTGCGCCCCGCCGGCCTGGACCAGCGCCGTCCACACCGCCTCCAGCCCCGCGCGCGGCACCAGCACGTCCACGCCGGACAGCCCGCCCGGCAGCGCCGTCCCCAGCAGCCACACGTCCTGCCCGGCGATGGCCGCCTCGCGGCTGGCGAGCGGCGCCAGCGGCTCGAAGGGGCCGCCCAGGACGGCGGCCAGCACCTGGGCCGTCCGGGGGCCGAGCAGCTTCAGCCAGCCTGCCTCCGGGGTGCCGTCGTGCAGCTCCGCGTCCTCGGAGATGAGGTATTTGTCCAGGAACTCCCGCACCTTGGCGCCCAGGCCGGGCTCCAGGTCCAGGAGGAGGTCGTCCTCCCGCTTGAGGATGCGCGCGTCTCCCACCATGGCGCCCTTCACCGTGAGGAAGGCGGCGTAGGCGGCCGAGCCCACCGGGAGGTTCTTCACTTCCTGGGTCACCATGCCGTGGAGGAAGGAGGCGCGATCCTCCCCCGTTATCCGGAGGATTTCGCGGTAGGACGCATCGTGCAGTGCCACGGCGTCACGGGCCGCGCCATACTCCGCGCCCACGTCTCCATACCCGGCCACCACTTCGCGGCCCCCCACCGGAATGAAGCGGGCACCCACCCGCTCGTGAACAAAATGCAGCGTCAGCGGTTCCATGCCCGTCGCTATATAGAGGCGCAGGAGCGGATGCCACGATGGATGTGAAGCAGCTTGCGGCCTTCCAGGGCTTCTCCCCGGAGAAGCTCCAGAAGCACGCCGTCTTCCAGTCCGGTCGCTTCTTCCTCGACGTCTACTGCCTGACCCCGGGCCAGGCGCAGAAGCCCCACCGGCACGCCACGTCCGACAAGGTGTACCTCGTGCTGGAGGGGCGCTGCCGCTTCCGCATCGGCGACGAGGAAGCGACGCATGGCCCCGGTTCCACCCTCTTCGCCCCGGCGGGCACCGAGCACGGCGTCGTCAACGACGGCCCGGACAACGCCCGCCTCCTCGTCTTGATGACCCCGCCTCCGGAGCACGCATGAGCAAGAAGGCCCCGACCCCGGCCGCCCCCGTTCCCACCCGTGGCGCACTCGCGCTGTTGGTGCTGGGACTCGTCACCAGCGGGCTCGCCGTCTACCAATGGCTGGAGCTGCTCACGGTGCGCGCTGGCGGCACCACCGCGTGCAGCATCAGCGAGACCGTCAACTGCGCCACCGTCTGGAACTCGGACTTCGCCAGCGCCGTGCACGACGCGCTGGGCATCCCCATCGCGGGCCTGGGCCTGGTGTGGGGGCTGGCCGCGGTGGGGCTCGCCGCGCTGTACCTCGCCTGGGTGAAGGCGGGCCGCTCCGTGCGTCCGGCCGCCAACGGCCTGCGGCTCCTGGCGCTCGCGGGCGTCGTCTCCATCATCGTCTTCGCCGTCGTCAGCGCCCGGCTGGGCGTGGTGTGCCCCACCTGCATGGGCACCTACGCGCTGGTGCTCGTCTTCACCGGCGTGGCCTGGCGCGGCCTGCCCGGGCCCCTCC
>JAFADT010000688.1 GCA_023424585.1 Pseudomonadota bacterium | reverse complement strand
GGCGAAAGCGCACCGGGCCTCCGAGGTTCGCGCCGAACTTCTCTCCGCCGTCCAGCACCAGCATCGGCTCCACCTGCATGAAGCCCTCGGCTTCGCCCCCGCGCTGGGGCCACAGCGCCCACGGCTCCGCCTCCACGCGCGTGAGGTAGTTCCAGGGCCGGTCCTGGGACGACGTCCGGGACACCTCCTCCGGAGTCGGAAAGGAGATGTCTTCGCCAGGAGGCGCGTCTTCCTCCACGGGCTGCACTTCCGGGACGTCCTCCGCCCACGCGCCCACGGGCCACAGCAACCCCAGCCATACCGCCCAACGTCTCGCCATTCGCATACACGCCTCCCAGCAATGCCCCAGCGAGGGGAGCAAAGGACACACGTCTGACGTTCAGCTCGGCTTGGGGCCGGCCGCGCGTCATGACTCAGGATTGAAAGGAATGGGTGCCGGCCGCCTCGGGCCAGCGGGTGCTGATGCCGCGTCAGGTGCAGGGCGCCCGGTTGCGGCTCCGTTGTCGTCTCATCCGCCCCCTCAAGGGACATCTCCTCTGGGACTGCACCCTCTCTGCCATGGAGGAACTGCGGCAGGCCCTGCTGAAGTGCTCTCACAGGCACAACGGGCACTGGCAGCTGGAACGCCACAATTTCCACTCGCCGAGTCAGGCCCAGCAAGAGCTGATGCAGTCGAGACAGGCGGCCTGACTACGACCAACCCGGTGTCTCAACAATCCGGAGCGGCACAACACCATCCACACTGCCACCGCAATGAACCGCTGAATGCCTCCACTTCCGCATCGGCAACGCTTCGAGTTCGTGTTCCTCCAGTCCGTCCAGCGTCCCACCACAGACCTTCCAGGGCCACGCGCCAGCCCCTTGAACGGAGAGGTCGCAAACCTTCGCAACGAAATCTTGTCGGATGGGCGTGCCGTGGTTGCCCAAAGGCAGCGCGTCAGGCAAGCCCACGCACCCCATCCTGACAACCCACCAGGCACGCATGCCATTGATCACGCACCAGGGCGGAAACCCTGCCCATGAGTAGTCAATGCGAAGCGCGGCGACAGCTACTCACCAAGTCTGCCTCTCGCAGTTTCCCGCCACGATTCCAGGTACTTGGCGCGCCAGACGCCTCCGCGCGGCAATGATTTACCTCGGATCCAGGTCGAACGTGCTCGCGAATCCGCGCCCTCATGCCGCGTTCACCCTGACTCAACCCATGGCGTGGTCCTGAAGGGCGCGACGCGCTGCGGACTGTTCCCCACCCTTGCATCTGGGTACGAATTCCCGGGTCGGCGCTGAAACCTCGATATCTGCAAGGACTTCCAATGGCACCCACCGGTCTCAAGGTCCTCTGCCTGGACGGAGGGGGGTTGCATACCCTTATCAGCCTGCGGCTCCTCCAGCGCCTCAACGCGATGTTCCCCTTCCTCAATGACGTGGATGCCTTTTCGGGCACGTCGGCGGGCGGCATCTCCGCGCTGATCCTCGCATCGGGGACCTCTCCGGCGGAGCAGCTCCAGGTGGCCATCGATTTCTGGTCCGACTCCCGCTACTTCACGCTGAACCTTCCCCAGCATGCGTTCAGCCCGCTGTCGACCGCGACCTACACCAACCACGAGGCGCGCAGGGCCCTGGAGGCATTGCTGGGAGACGAGACCCTGGGCCAGCTCACGCGGCAGGTCGTCATCCCCACCTTCGAGCTGGACAACCAGGGCCGCGGCGGCCGCCAGCGCAGCTGGGCACCGCGGATCTTCAGCACCCTGTCCACCCGCGACCCCAACGGCGACCACGGCGAGCTCGCTGTCGACGTGGGCCTACGGACCGCCGCCAGCCCCATGGGCTTCCCCATCTTCGAGGGCTTCGTCGACGCCGGCATCTACGCCAACAACCCGAGCATGTGCGCCCTCGCCGAGGGCCTGCGCGGCGACAAGTTCGAGCCGCCCGACATCCAGCTGTTCTCCGTGGGCGGAGGCCTGAACCGCCGCTACATCGCCTCCGAGGACGGGGACTGGGGCCCTCGCCAGTGGGTGCTCGACCTCAAGCAGCCCGGCCTGCTGCTGGAGATGGTCTTCGCCAGCGGCGTGGAGGCCGTGAGCTTCCAGTGCCTCCAGATCCTCGGCGAGCAGAACTTCTTCCGGCTCAATCCCCCGCTCCAGGACGCCGTCCCCATGACCAACGCCTGGCTGCCGGTGATCCCCGTCGACCTGATGCCAAACGTGGTGGAGAAGCTGCTCGGCATCGCGGACGACGCAGACCTGAGCGGAGCCTTGCGGTGGATGCAGCACCACTGGCTCCGTCAGTCGCGCCCGCACCAGACGCCCACCGGGGCCGGCGGCTCGCTCATCGTGACCGACCTCACCCCTCCCTGACCTCGCGCCAGAGCATCGGCGCCCGGCGGCACCTCCTTCGTCTCTTCGTCGTCTCCCGTTACCCCAGGGGTATCTGAATGGCTCGCATCATCATGATTTCAGGGAAGGGCGGCGTCGGGAAGACGACCGTTGCCGCGGCGACGGGACTGGCGGCCTCCCAGAAGGGCTCCCGCACCCTCATCCTCTCCTTCGATCTGGCGCACAGCCTCGCGGACTCCTTCAACCTGGACCTCAGCCTCTTCGACCACAACAAGGGCCGGCCCACGAAGGTGGCTGACAACCTGGAGATCCAGGAGATCGACGTCGCCGAGGAGCTCGAGCGCGAGTGGAGCACCATCTACCAGTACCTGGCCTCGCTCTTCGCCTCCGCCGGCGTCGCGGACGTGGTGGCCGAAGAGGTGGCGATCCTCCCCGGCATGGAGGACGTCGTCGCGCTCATCTTCATCAACCGCTACATCAACAAGAACCTCTACGACACCATCGTGGTGGATTGCCCTCCCACCAGCGAGTCGTTGCGCTTCGTCAACATCACCGCGACGCTCGAGTGGTACGTCAAGACGCGCTTCAGCTTCGACCGACAGGTCGGCAAGCTGGTGCGGCCCCTCCTGGGCAAGAGCTCCTCCAAGATGGGCATCCCGGAGGATGACTACTTCAACAGCCTCAAGGGGATGTTCTCCGAGCTCAATGGCATCCAGAAGCGCCTGCTGGACCCCACGCAGACGACGGTGCGCCTGGTCTGCAACCCCGAGAAGATGGTCATCCGGGAGACCCAGCGCGCCTACATGTATTTCAATCTGTATGGAATGACGACGGAGATGGTGGTCATCAACCGCGTCATGCCGGCGGCGGAGGGCTACTTCTCGCGGTGGGCGGAGAACCAGGCGCGCTACTGCCAGGAGGTGAATGAGTATTTCAGCCCCGTGCCGGTGGTCCCCGTCCCCTACTTCGCCAGCGAAGTGATGGGCATGGAAAGACTGGGCGAGGTGGCGGACGTCCTCTACAAGAAGGAGGACCCCACCCAGTGCTATGTCAGCCAGCCCTCCTATGCCTTCGCCAAGGAGGGAGATGGCTACGTGCTGAAGATGAACCTCCCGTTCGTGGACAAGCGCGAGCTGACGATGACGCGCTCGGAGAACGACCTGGTCATCCGCATCGGAAACTTCAAGCGCTACGTCCCGCTGCCGACCGCGATGCTCCATTACTCGTCGGTGACCGCGAAGAAGAACGCCAACGAATTGCAGGTCATCTTCCAGAAGTAATGGAGACTCCTCCGTTGTTAGAGCTCCACGAGTCCAGCGAGAAACCAAGACACCCCACGCAGCAAAGGAGCTGTCATGACCACGCAACGCGAGCTGCCCAAGTCGTTTGGTGCCAGGCTGATGGCGGCCGTTCAAGAGCAGCTCATCGCCAACCTCGAAGCCGAGCGCACCATCTACTTCACCCTGCGCAAGAGCGTGCTGAAGGCGAACGCGGAGATGCTCAAGGGCTTCATGGAGATCGTCGACCACCAGTTGCAACAGGTGGAAGAGGCCTCCACGCCGAAGCCGCAGAAGCTCAAGATCCAGGTCGAGTAGCGGCCCCGCACCCCCCACCGTTCCGGCCCTCCAGGGGGAGCCCATGAGTGACAGGGCTTCTTTCCTCCTGGCCGCGGCCCGGACCGGCCTTGATCAACGCGGCTACGTCCTCCGGCATCCCGTCCCGGACGACCTCCCGGCCCTGGTGCGGCTGGAGGAGGCGTGCTGGCCGGAGCCGCTACGGATGACGGTGGAGACGCTGCGCCACCGCGTGGAGCGCTCGCCCCGGGAGCACTGTGTGCTCGCGGTGGACGGTCGCGTGCTGGGGGTCCTCTACGCGCAACGCATCCAGGACACCGCCGCGCTGCGCTCCACCACCAGCACGGAGGTGTGGCGGCTGCATGGACCGGCTCATCCGGTCGTCCAGCTGCTCGCGCTCAATGTCCTCCCCGAGGCCCAGCAGCAGGGCCTGGGGGATCAGCTCCTGGAGTTCATGCTGCAATGGTGCACCGCGCGCGCGGACGTGGAGTGCGTCGTCGCGGTGACGCTCTGCCGCGACTACGGACGGCACGCGGACGTCCCCCTGGAGGACTACATCCAGCGACGGGACGCCTCCGGGCTCCCGAGTGACCCCATCCTGCGCCTGCACGTCAGCCATGGCGCGGAGGTTCGCGGGCTCGTTCACGGCTACAGACCGGGCGACCTGGCCAATCAGGGCCACGGGGTCCTCGTCGAATATGACCTCCGTCACCGCCTGGAGTCGCGCCACCGCGGTCCCTCGGGGGCCGACGCTCCTGGGGTCATGGCCGGGAGCCTGGACGAAGTATCCACGGCCATCGCGCATGCCGTTCGCGAGGTGCTCGGGGAGCGCGCACGGGATCTCACTCCGACGCGCGCCTGGGTGGAGCTGGGGCTGGACTCGTTGGATCTCCACGGCCTGCGCACGCACCTGGGCCAGCGACTGGGCGCCGAGCTCGACGTGACGAGCTTCTTCCGCTTCGGGACGCCTCGCGCCCTGGCGGAGATGCTGCACCGGGGTGCCTCGGGTGGGCCCTCCCCCGCCCGTGTCGCCGGGCCCGTGGAACCGGTGCGTCCGCGCCCGGTCCCGGAGGAGGAGCGTCCGGCGCCGAGTGCCTCGGCCACCCACGAGCCGATCGCGATCATCGGCATGGCGTTCCGGCTGCCCGGACAGGTGGATGGGCCCGAGCGCTTCTGGGAGCTGCTGCGCGACGGCGTGGACGCCATCACGGAGGTTCCCCGCGACCGCTGGGACGTCGAGCGCTTCTACGCCCCAGAGCTCGACACGCCGGGCAAGATGGTGAGCCGGTACGGCGGGTTCCTCGAGGGAGTGGATCGATTCGACGCGCGGTTCTTCGGAATCTCTCCGCGCGAGGCCTCGGCCATGGACCCACAGCAGCGGCTGCTGCTGGAGGTGACGTGGGAGGCGCTGGAGCGGGCCGGCATCGCGCCGGGCTCGCTCGCGGGCAGCGCCACCGGCGTCTTCGTGGGCATCTCCACCCATGATTACGAGCTGCTCCAGGTGCGCGCCGGCCGCTACCAGGAGTTGGACATCCACTTCGCGACCGGCAACGCGCCTTCCATCGCAGCGGGGCGGGTGGCGTACGCGCTCGGGCTCCAGGGCCCTGCCCTCTCCATCGATACGGCGTGCTCGTCGTCGCTGGTGGCCGTCCATGCCGCGTGCCAGAGCCTTCGCGCCGGTGAGAGCCGCCTGGCGCTGGCCTCGGGCGTGAACCTGCTCCTCGCCCCGGAGCTGAGCGTCACGTTCTCCAACGCCGGCATGCTCGCGGCGGACGGACGGTGCAAGACTTTCGACAGCGCCGCGGACGGCTATGTGCGCAGCGAGGGTTGCGGCGTCGTGGTGCTCAAGCGGCTCTCCGAGGCGCTCGCGGACCGGGATCCCATCCTCGCCGTCATCCGGGGCACCGCCATCCGCCAGGACGGCGCCAGCAACGGACTCACCGCGCCCAATGGGTTGTCACAGGAGGCGGTCATCCGCAGTGCGCTCGCCATGGCGGGCGTCCGCCCGGACGAGGTCTCCTATGTGGAGGCCCACGGCACGGGGACCTCGCTGGGCGACCCCGTCGAGGTCAGGGCCCTGGCGAACGTCTATGGCGAGGGGCGCTCCTATACCGCTCCGCTGCGCATCGGCTCCGTCAAGACGAACGTCGGCCACACAGAGGCGGTCGCCGGCCTCGCGGGGCTTGGCAAGGTCATCCTGTCGTTCCAGCACCAGCGCATCCCCCCTCACCTGCACCTGGAGAACCCCAACCCGCTCCTGCGGCTCGAGACCCTTCCGGTGGAGGTCTCGCGGGAGGGCGCGGACTGGCTTCGTACCTCGGAGCGCAGGCGCCTGGCGGGGGTGAGCTCGTTTGGCTTCAGCGGGACGAATGCGCACGTCATCCTGGAGGAACCGCCGCTCCTCGTGGCCGCACCGCACAGGGAGGATCGAGCACACCACCTGCTGGTGCTGTCGGCCCGCGACGCGCAGGGGCTCCGGGAGCTCGCCGGGCACTACCAGCGCCACCTGGACGCGCACCCTGCACCGTTCGCGGACGTGTGCTTCACGGCTGGCGCCGGACGTGACCACTTCGATCACCGGCTGGCGGTGGTGGGCACATCTGCAGCGGAGGTGAGCGCCCGGCTCGGCGAGTTCGCTCGCTCGGGCCGCTGCGAGGACGCGCCCACGCCCGGCCCCGCGCTGGCCCGGAAGACAGGCCGGGAGCGGGCGAAGGTGGCCTTCCTGTTCACCGGGCAGGGCTCGCAGTACGCGGGCATGGGACAGCAGCTCTTCCAGACCCAGCAGACGTTCCGCCGCGCGCTCGAGCAGTGCGATGCGCTGCTGCGCCCGCTGCTGGAGCGTCCGCTGCTGGAGGTCCTCTTCCCCCTGGACGCACCCTCGCCCCTGCTGCACGAGACGCTCTATACCCAGCCGGCCCTCTTCGCTTTCGAGTACGCGCTCGCGACGCTATGGCGCTCCTGGGGCATCGAGCCGGACGTCGTCCTGGGTCACAGCGTGGGCGAGTACGCCGCCGCCTGCGTGGCCGGGGTGTTCAGCCTCGAAGACGGGCTGAAGCTCATCGCGACCCGCGCGAGGCTGATGCAGGCGCTGCCACCCGGCGGGGCGATGCTGGCTGTGCTCTCGGAGGAAGCGCGCGTGCGGGAGGCGCTCGCCTCCATCGGGGACACCGTCGCGATCGCCGCCGTGAACGGCCCCTCCAGCGTCGTCATCTCAGGCCCGGATGCGGCGGTGGTGGAGCTGGGGCGGGACTTCACGGCTCGCGGCGTCACCACCCGTCGGCTCCAGGTGTCTCACGCGTTCCACTCCCCGCTCATGGACGCGGTGCTCGGTCCTTTCGAGCGGGCCGCCGCCGCGCTGACCTTTTCGCCGCCGCGCATCCCG